>NZ_JAPMOU010000005.1 GCF_028858535.1 Spartinivicinus poritis | reverse complement strand
TAGCGCTGAGAACACCTCCGCTACCAGGTAAGCTACTAAATATAGCTTAGGCATGATGATAATTAGGAATGCTTATGCATCTAAAATGTTCAAATGTGTCTGCGAAACAGAAAAATGCTCCCGATCTGGTAAGTTAGTTTCTAAAGGTTCAAAGGAGTTTGTGTCAGCAAGCCAACTAAAGACATTATATGGTACTACCGAGGAAAAAAGAAATAATAATGGTTGGTCATGTATTGCTATAAAAGAAAATAAAATTCAACATAAAAAAGTCGAAAAAGAAAAATCTAATGAGTATTTACAAAAAGCTAAGGAGCACCTTTATAGTACAGAGTCAATCCCTTATCTAGAAAAAGCTGTTGCATTTAACCCTAAAAACCTTGAAGCCTTAGAGCTTCTGATGAATTCATATAATAGTTTCGGCACCTCCCAAAAAGCTTTAGATTTAAGTAATCAAATTCTAAATATAGATAAACACGACTACGAAGCTAAACTAGGAAAAGTACAAGCTCTTAGTAATTTAGGCCGATGCAACGATGCTATGGATATAATAAATCAAATATTAAGGGTAAATCCTCTTAGCTCACCTGCGTGGCGTAATCAAAGCAAATGCCAAACTACTTTAGGCCTCTACACTTTAGCAATGCAGTCTATTAGTAACTCAATAACCATATATCCAGTAAATATAGACTGGGCTATAAAATCATTACTGCATGAGATATTTGGAGAAACCGTTGATGCTGAATATGCTAGAAAAAAAGCACTGGAAGAAAAATACTACCCTGAGTGGTTTGATAAGCTCAAAGTTAATCTAAAGCTATGCAAGAAGAACTTTTCCACAGGAGGCGCTAACTCAAAAAAAAATGCAAGCTGTGAACTTATCTCTGTTCAACGGAAAAAGTTATCTCCCAATCAAATAGTAAACTTTAACAACCTAAATAAAAGCACAATTAAAAAGTACTCCTTTGCTTATTCTGCGTTAATAAAAATTGACACAGGATACAGACGATCAATGCTTGAAGCAAAAGAATACGCACTAACAATACAAAAAAACATAAGAAATACTAAAGCAGCAGAGTTATATAAAGCTTCCTTAAAAATGCCATACAAGGAAGAGGTTGAAGCACTTGAGAAAGCTGTAGCTCTTAATCCACACCATGCTTTAGCTCAGATAAAAATATGTAATATTTACGCAAGAGTACAAGCATTTAGTGCAGCTGAAAAGCACTGTAGAATTGCCTACTCATATGACAATTCAAATGCAGATATTTTTTTCAATATACTATTAGCTCTTACACCAAGAAAATGTGATGAAGCATTAGATCTAATTAATGACTGGGAAGTGAGAGGTCTTCAAGGTAGTTACTCTCCATCCTTACAAAAAAGCATATGCCTGATGCATACACAAAAACTTGAGTTAGCACTAGAAACCATCAATGACTTTTTAAAAGACTCCCCATCTGATGGCTATGGGTGGGCAGTAAAGTCAAAAATATTTGAACTAATGGGAGAAAGCGACAAGGCCATAGCAGCTAGAAAAAAAGCATTGAGTAGTTCTGGTTTTAAAGAAGAACAGTTTGTTTATTCAGGTATAGAGCCAAGATAAGTAGCTCTCTTTAAACAATCAGTCCCAGGTGGGGCTGCTGTAGTCGAGTGATTATCTCATATTTATAGGGTACAAGCTAAGCCAAAACTCCAAGCAGTTTCTTAGCTTTATGAGTATCTAACTTTCTCAATAATTAATCCGACCAATAAGTCATATCAAACTAATTATCAGCCTATCCATTCTTACTATAATTCATTTAGTTTATTCCTTTTATTCATTCCATACTTATAAAAACGCTCTTCTAGTACTAAAGTTGTATTTTTTTTCATTTCCCCCTTCCATTTATTGCAAAAATATTTCATGATCATGGTTCGCAAATGGTTATACATTAGGAGCAAGCGATGTACAGGGAGATACTTAATCTACCAGGGGTATTCGCTTTTGCTAAAAATCGCCATGGAAAGTATACATTCGCATCGGAAGCTTATGCAGAAGCAGCCAACATAGATTCCCCGCAACAAATAGTTGGCCTGACAGACTACGATATGCCTTGGCGGCAACAGGCACCAGAATTACTAGCCGACGATAAATTGGTATGGTCCGGTCATCCCATCACAAACCAAATAGAAACTATTCCTCTAAGCAACCGAATAGTGAAGGTCACCACCAGTAAAGCAATCTGTGAAAGTAAACAATGGATTATTGGCGTCGCGCATGAAATCAGTGACCCCCAATCCTCTAGCTTTACTATAGATAAAGAAAAACAAGTAATTACTTTAGGTCCACCTTTTCAAAATACCCAACTTAACCGCAAGGAAGTGGATACTTTATCGTTAATTCTCAATGGGCTAGAGGCAGTAGAAATTGCTAAAAAGCTTGGTTTATCAGTAAAAGGAATCGAACATCGGACTAAAATAATTAAACAAAAATTGAAGTGTGAAAATAAAAAAGACTTACCCACATTATGTTTAAAACATAATCTATCTTCTTTAGTTAACTGTAAAATTGATTGGTAGAAAGTGACAAAACTAGGGTTGAACCCTAGTTCTTTTTAAAAATAAATCAGTTATAGTCATTCCCTCATTCTAGTGAGTAAGAGGGACACAATCCCTCGCATTGAATGTGCGTGTACCAACGCTATAGGGATGAATATGGCTCATAGATATTACTATTTAACCATTTCAAATGCTTATTCAAATATTAAAGCAGGCGAAACGGTACTAATTGATACACACCAGCAGCCTAAAAAAGGGGAATTAGGAGTTTACTTAACAGAGGATAATAAGGAGATAATAAAAAAATGTACTAATAATGAGGCAAACGCCATTGGTCGAGTGATATTCATTGGAATAAAGCTATTTAACTAAACGCTTTGTTAAATTCCTTATCTTTTTCTTGGGCGTACTTTTCTAACCACTGTGAACGGGATTGACCGGGATTATAATTCCAACCGGGGTCTATGCCTTCAGGTACCATTTCCTTGCGTCCAGTGTATTTGTTTGTCCAACGGACAGGATTAAAATCAGGCATTGGTGAAATTCCCCGACGAGTGGCTTCTCGCTTAGTGATTTGTCTTATACGACACCGGCAGCCCCAGCCATTAGGGGGGAAATGGGTATTCCAAAATATATCGTCTATCGGTAGTACTACACCTGCCCATTTTTCGTGGAGGGGACGGTGCTCTTTGGATGGCCCTAAGCTATACAACAAGTAAGGCATAGCCCGCTTAGCCCGTTGAATACGTTGCCATTGGCCAGCGGCTCTGGCGACTCGCATATTGGTATCGTAAATTAATTTTAAGCGTCTAGGGGTACCTAATTCTACTCGTGATCCGTCTGGGTGAATTTTAATGCCTGTCCAGCCTCGCTCTTCTAAAAAGGGCATTAATTCTTTTTTAAAGGTTTCAAACGGTAACCCCTCAGCTAAGGCTTTATCCAAGGCAGATCGAATTTCCAGTAGCACATCCTGACACATGGCCTTAGCCACAGTGAAAGCTTCCGTATGCTGTGTTTTCCATACCTCGCGATAATCCCATGTAATTCTAATCCCCTTATCCCGAAAATAATCCAGCGCTTCTTTTGGGGCTTTGTTAGTGCCAGCTGGTTCATCACCTTTCTGCTCACGATTAAACGCAAAATGCATCAGTTGCCGCCCTCTGCTACACCATGACCATAGGCAATAAATCCAGCCTTGGCTAAACTCTCCGTCAGTTGAGTACGATCCATTTTATTTAATAGATCAGGTAGCAACAGTTGTATCTCTTCATAGCTTTGCGCTTGTTGAATAGCAGCTATCAGAGGATCAATTACCGGTGCTAGCTGCTGTTGCCAACCGTCCAACATCAGGGTTTCCAGCTGATCAATCTCGTCAGGCTGCTGGCTGTTTAATGCCTGGCAGTGAGTACACGCCTGTTGCCGGTTATTCGCCTTATCTTCTTTATTGGACTCAGCGGGTTGTGTACTTGGGGCTGTTAATAATTCCTCCCCTTCTTGAGGCTCTGATAAACCTAACTTTGTCCGCACTTCCTGCTGTGAAATTTTTAATCCGAGTGGTACCAGCTTGGCTAAATTATCCGCCAGGTTTTCCGTATCATACGACTCTGGTAGGCTAATTTTGATACGTGGGTATTCTTCCTGTACCCCGTAATTCAAATCAATATAGGGCTTAATTAAATCTCGGTTAATGGTGGTAGCTAATTGTTTGGCATCCGCGTCAATAATATCCTGGCGCACCTCATCATGGACTTGAGCTTGTGCGTGACTGCTCCCATCATCGGCGGTCATGGTCTGGCCAAGTACCGCTTTGGATATCTGCCGGTCGATCCACTCCGCCAGTCGAGCAAAGGCATCCGAACCACTCGCGGCATAAGTCACCTGAACAAAATCAATTTCCATCGATTTAGGTAATATTGCGGCGGCATCCGTGCCAATTTCATACACAGCTCGTCGTAAAGCCGTTTCCTGTTCTTCGGTTAACTCCCCCTCATAGCGGCCCACCCGAAGTGGTACACCATAAATTTCTAAAAAGGCCATCCAATCCTTGAGGCCATACATTTTGCACAGGTAAGAAAAGGCCACTAGTCGGGCTAACCCGCCTCTCAAGGTTAAACCTGATTTTAACCGTGGCCGATGGACAATAAATTTATACGGTGGAATTTCCAGCCCTTCCTCTGAGTTGGATTCATCAATAATTCGTAACTCTTCTGGGTTGTCTTTCAGGAACATAAAATAACGCGGATCACGCCATTTATACGCCACCGGTTTCCATACACTGCCGGTCTGATCCCAGATAATTTCATTGACGCTAAACCCTTTACCAATTGCATCCAGGGCATCACTCATCATGTCAGCAAATTCAGGGGTATCAATTAACTGTTGTATTTCTTCTGTGAATTTATTTTCAGTACTGTGTTCCACGCTAATATCCAGACTACACACCGCAAATTTTCGGGTACGTAAGACACTGGCATAATGAGGCTCCCGTTCTTCCATTTCTTCCGCCAGGGTTAAATACGCTTGCATATCCCCTTCGGCAGCTTCCTGTAAAACTGATGCTAATTTACTCGGGGTTAAGCCACTGGCCACCGCTTCCATTTCAAATGGGTTTCGCACTGCAGAAGGGCCTGCTACCTCACGAGTGAGGCTTTTTTTATTCACTGCCTTTGTCTTATTCTCAGCCATGTTTACCAGGCTCCTTTCTTGCGTTTAAATTCAGTACCACACCCTTTCACCGGCTTATACTCAAACTGTTGTTTATGGTCGTTCACCCATTTCAGGAACTGGCTGGTACTATCCACCTGGTCGTCATGTTCGGATAGGGGAAATACAAAGATTTCCCGTTCATAATCCACCAGCCAATTGCCAGATTCTGGTAAAAACACTTTACCCGCTTCAATGGTGGCACTCTGGCTGCTCATGCGGGTGAGTTTGTCGCCCTCGGGTTCAATGGCAATAATCGGTAAGCTGGTGGTAAGCCGTAATTCCTGAATTAAGGATTGGCCGCTGGCTTTATCTTCGATCAGTATTACCTGTGCCCCCCACTTGTCGGCTAATGCCCTAACAGCCGTTTTTAAATGGGGAAATTCAACACGCTCCCGCCAGACATCCACCAGGTAATAACCGAATTTGGTTTCCATCCACACGGTCGCCACTGATGGATCATTAATTTGATCCGGTTTATAGGCCGTATCCCAACTGTGAATAATTCGAATGGGGTTAGCAGGTAAAGCTTTATAGCGTTTAATCCAAGCCCGTTTAATGAGCCCACCTTCTGCCGGTGCTGGCCGTTGTTGATAAAGTGCATCCCAGTTACGGCTACCTTGGCTAACTCGTTCTTGCTGCCAGTGCTCAGGGCTAAACCAGTCCGTCCATAAATACTCGCCGATGTTACGCCCCAGGGGATCATCCTCTCGTTCACACAACGCCTGAAGACAGATGACGTACCATTCCTCACCATCCTGGGCATTCACCCAGCCCGATTGGCCTTCATAGCCAGGGGGTAATATACGACCGGATAAGTCATCCTCATGCCAACGGGTTTGAATAATAATAATCCAGCCAGACGGCTTCAGTCGGGTACGTAAATCCGTTAAATAGGCATCCCAGGTTTTATCTCGGATGGTGACACTCTCAGCTTGTTCAAAGCCTTTCACGGGGTCATCAATAATTAATCCATCGGCCCGGTTACCGGTAATCCCCGATAAAATCCCACCCGCCATGTAAGTCGCGCTATTAGTTAACGACCAGTTATCCACCGCTTGGTTATCTTGATTTAATTCGGCATTAAAAATCGTTTTAAACTGCTCGCTGCGGGTTATTGCTCGGCATTTACGTCCGAACTTTTTTGCCAGGTCACTACCATAGGAGGTGGAAATAATATTTTTTCTCGGATTACGACCCATAAACCAGGTGGGAAATACGACACTGGCATAAGTGGATTTAGCCGAGCCCGGCGGCATAAATAACATCACCCGTTTAATACTGCCCTGCTCGACTTGCTCCAGAGTTTTATTAATTAATTGGTGATGTTCGGCGGGTTCAACGGTATCAGGATAAAAACATTCACAGTCGTCATCATCGATGAGAGGCACGCCGGGGATTTCAATATAACGACAGTAGGCGTCTAATGAGTTTGCTGCTCGCAACGCCAACTTCTTTTCCAGCAGGGCTAAGAGTTTTAATTTATCTGCCACCATCATGACAGTTTTTTCGTTAATTCAGCTATGCGCTTATCCAGTTCAGCTTCCGATAGGTTTTGGTTTTTAATGGTGCCGCTGTGTTCAACCTTATCAATAAAAATTCCATGACGACGGCCCAATAATTCCAGGGCTTTTAATTTGTCGTAGAGTTTGACTTTAATGCCGTGGGCAGTTTGGGATATTTCCTGAATAGTGGCCGTTACTTCTGGAGGTAAGGTATCAGAATCTTTTAACCGAATTAATTGGCAAGTCATGAGCGCAGAATTACTTGGCTCATCCTCATTGGATTCCAAGGTGATTTCACGCCAGTCAATCACATCAGTAATATGACTAAAAGCAATTTTGGCTAGCTCTTTTTCGATGCGATCGGCTGTCACATCAAGACGGCTACCCCGCTTCTGTTGTAATTCCCCTAACGCCGCTTGAATCCTAACATTTCCTAACAACCTGGCTCCTTGCTCACTCGCCGTCTTAGCACTATACCCCGCACGTATCGCTGCCTGGGTAGCATTTAAATCTACCAGATATTCTTTAACAAACATGGCTTGCTTCGGGGTTAGCTTACCGGACCGCCCTCCCAGCTTCTCAGCCGTTCTCAGTGCACCTAATCCCAACAATGCCATCACTAGTTCAGTCATTACATCAAACGGCAGTTGTGGTCCTGGCTCGCCAGAGGCCCATTGCAAAATGGGATTAATCAGAAAGGTAAAGGTTAATCCCAGGCCACACACCCAACCAATAAACGGACGCCAGCCAGCCACAAATAAACTACGATGCTGGGCCTCCACCTTGTTCAATTCAATTTGTAGTAATCGCGGCTGCTGTCGTATACGAGATAATAAAATCTCAGCCTGGGCACGTTCAGCATCACTGGTTGTGACTTTATCCAGCACATTACCAATGGCTTCAATTGGTTCAGCTAAACCACCACCTATTAATTTACTCCACCAACTCATGCTTACTCCTTACGTCGATTCAGGTGGATGGCAATATCCGTATAAATCCGCACCAACACGCCAATGACACCAACAATAATCCCCAGCGCACTCAACCAATCCATAGTGCTCCACTGCTCAACGGTCGCGGCACCTATGACGGTGGCAGAGCCCACCACATAACTGACAACACCTGATTTATCCATCATCTCCCTCGACTAACTCAAAATGAACCAGATCATTAAAACTCTGGTCACTCACTTGATGGTTACGATTCCAATTCCCACCCCAGCGCAAGCGATGCTTCATTCGCCCTTCTTTAAATAACTCATTAGCCTTACCCATCACTAACCCACCCAAGTAATAAAACTGGTTATATTCTTCCCAATTAATCGGATAAGGTGCTACATCTACGGCAAATGCTGGGAGTCGATTATGTTTACTATGGGGAAATGGCAATGTTGATTTACCTGCTGCATAAGCTGCGTCTTGGTCTAGCTGACTGCGATGGCCAATTAATATACTGCAATCACAATCTTTAATGATCTCGCTGAATAAAACTTGTAGGTCTTCGTGGCAAGTGGCTAAACGGTCTAATGATGTGGGACTGAATTTTGGCATAAACTCCTCAAAATCTGGTTAGGGATGGTGAGGAGTTTTAGGAATTTAAGTGGGGTTAGTTAGGGGAAATTTTCTTTACTTTCATATAGAAGTGAAGATCTCATATTATTTCAACTGAGCTATAATCAAACCAAGTTATATCTAACTGAACTAGTTCAAAATGCAAACAAAATTAATCTTATTTATCTTAATTATAGCCTATAATTTGACCTGCTTATCAAATGCAGACGAGCATTATATTCGTATTTACTATCATGAGCGAACACCTTACTACAAAATAGAAGATAATAGGTTAACAGGCATTGTTGGCAGCAAAGCTCAACAAATACTAGAAAAAAGCAAAGTTCCATATCGCTTGTTAAACATACCTGCTGCACGCCAAATAGAAGAAGTCAAACTCAATAAGAAACATATATGTGCAGTGGGCTGGTTTAAAAATAAAGAAAGGGAATTATTTGCAAAGTACACCATGCCTATCTACCAAGATAAGCCCGCAGTATTAGTTACAACCAAAAACCAGTTAAATGTACTCAATAAAAAAAACATCGACAACTTGCTATCCGATCAAAGTTTATATATCGGCATTAAAATAGGATATTCCTATGGAGGGTTTATAGATAAAAAAATTAGCCAGCATAATCCAAAAAAACTACGTATGTCTCAGGACAACCTTGGAATGATGGAAATGCTAAAAGCTAATAGATTTAACTACTTCATAGTCGCAGAAGAAGAAGCAGAAGAACTAGTTTTAGCAAATAAAGGTTCTTTTGTAATCCAT
The DNA here is from genome assembly GCF_028858535.1 of Spartinivicinus poritis. Lineage (NCBI taxonomy): Bacteria > Pseudomonadati > Pseudomonadota > Gammaproteobacteria > Oceanospirillales > Zooshikellaceae > Spartinivicinus > Spartinivicinus poritis. Next base: position 214,505 of record NZ_JAPMOU010000005.1, on the reverse strand, counting down.
AAACTTTCAGATCTTCCTCCAGGGAGTAAGCGTTATTTTATGTGTAGCAAAATGGTTGATAATAGTATTATTGATAAAATCAACCAAACTATAAAAAGTTTATCTCCTTAAGTAAAGCAAACAGCTTCATTAAGAATATAAAACTGGCTATATTCCCCCAATTAATTAGATACGATTCCACATCCTCTTCGTGGCAGGTGGCTAAGCGGTCTAATGATGTAGCGCTGAATTTAGGTATAAACTCCTCAGAATCTGGTTAGGGATGATGAGGAGTTTTTAGGATTGATATCCTGATTGTTTAGGGAAAACATTTCAACTTTAGTAATAACTGTATCTGGCTTTATCATTTAACGGCCTTTTGCCTTTTATAAGCACCTTCATTATAAAATTTTTGATGACTTGGATCTAATAACATAAGTATTTCTTTCTTATTTTCTGCACACCATATATTGGGTAGTCTAGAAAAAAAACCGTATCGCTCTATAATTTCCTTTATCTCATCTTTATCAGAACAAACCACGCCATAAAAAATAAAAAACATCTCACAATTAGAAAGCTGGCTTCTTATAAGGTCGATATATTCATATTTTTTCATATTTGCAAGGAATTGATTATTGTGAACAAATTTCATCATATCAAATAATATTGAAATACAATGTTCAATAACTAAAATCGGAGGAAAACCCCTATACCTTAAAGTTACTTCCTTCTTTGTACGCTCCCATTCAACGTCCCAGTTATCAAAAAAATCTTTATATAATTTATAGAAACAGGTTCGTCCTGTGATAACAATATTATTTTCTGAACCAGCATAATAAACTAACGTTGACACTGCATCATTATAAAACTTTAAAAGTCCAAACAGTTTACTTTCAAATACTTGAATCTCAGCAAGCCTATTCTGCTTTTCCATTTGTTCTTTTTGCCCAGCTAACTCCTCCCTAGTAGTTTCCAACTCCTTTCTTTGAAGTTTAAGCTCAGTTCTTTGAAGTTTAAGCTCAGTTCTTTGAAGTAGGATAGTAAAAATAACACCCGAAAATGCTAAGCCTGAAAACAAGGCATTAATCGCGCCAAATTGATCTCCATACTGACCTGCTGTATCATTACTTTCAGTAAACAACTCAACAAGCCCCCAATAGCCAAGCCAAGCTATAAAAATAATCACTGCTAATGAAAACAATGACCTCAAATCCATTGTCTCAAGATTTTTAAAACCATCAATTCCATCAAAAAAGCAATTTATAATTTTTTTACATCTCTCACATTTATTACACAATAAGAGTAGTTTATTTTTGATTTTCTCTAACATTGAACTATCATCCCTCTGCTATCCATAAACTAAGGAATCCCGTATGCGACAACTGACAATACTTCTCCTGACTCTTCTGCCCTCACTAACCTTAGCACTAGAAGGTAAAGTAGTAAGCGTCTCTGACGGTGACACGCTGACATTACTTACAGGTAGCAAACAACAGGTCAAAATACGGCTTGCGGAGATTGATACCCCTGAGAAAGCTCAGCCATACGGTCAGAAAGCTAAACAAGCCTTATCAAATATGGTGTTTCAAAAAAATGTCAAAGCTGAAGTTCAAACAAAAGACAGATACGGCAGAAGTATTGCTCATATCTACCTGGGTAAAACTTGGGTCAATGCTGAACTCGTAAAACAAGGGGCTGCCTGGGTATACGACCACTACAGTGATAGTAAAGAGCTAAAGCAGTATGAGTCAGAAGCTAAATCTGCTAAACGGGGTATATGGACCTTGCCTGCAGCTGAACAAGTACCACCCTGGGAGTGGCGCCGCAACAAAAGAGCCATGGCTCAATCTAAAGCCAAGGATGACTATAAACATGCATTTGCTTGTGGAAATAAAAAATACTGTAAGCAGATGACATCTTGCGAAGAAGCAAAGTTCTATCTTAATCAGTGCAATTTAACACGGCTAGATAGGGACAAAGATGGTGTGCCTTGTGAAAGCTTGTGCCGATAATTGAAAAGCCAGCTATCTGCTGGCTTTAGCCTAAGAGTTAGCTTTTTTCATAAAATTGTATATTTCACATTTCTGAATATCAAACTTATAATTACCATCAACTTTCACAGCTATAGAAATTCGATCTCTGGGTAAGAACATAATTTTTGGGTCGTTATATTTGTCTTTAGCTAATACATCTTGACAAACCTTTTCTTCTCTATGATACAAAGTACCTACTAACATATCATCTACATTATCCCAAATATTATCATACACTCCATGTAACAACCCAGGTTTCATAAATAATCCAAGTGATAATACTGTAACACTAAAAAAAATTATCACTTCATGAGACACTGAGTCATTACTAACACTATATTTATTTAGTTTTCTTTTTTTCATATAATGAATCATAACTAAAAACTGAGCAGCAAATATTACTATACTTACATACAAATAAGCTAACAATCCTATCAAGAGTACATAGTTTAATTTTACCCAAAAAAGCTCTGCTTGAACATCATTAACAGGAACTTTTAGTATCACCCCAAGATATGAGTCAACCATACTTGAACTAAATATAAACACACCACCTATAAACAGTGAAACAACTGGCAGCACAACTTTTTTAATAACTTTTTTACAAAGGGTTTCTTTTTCTCCAAAAAATCATAGTGCAATACATACAAAACCACCGTCAAAAACAACAACAAAAAATACAACCCATAAAACAAATATCCGCCAAGCAAATTTTGAAAAAAATCACAAAACAAAATACAAACGAGCACACAAAAACGCCAGAGAAAAACAAATTAGTTTTATTCTTGAAAGCAAATTTCTTAAACTCTTGAATAGAATCATTATTTCTACTAAGCACCCCTAACAATCCAGATAAAAATACTCCAATACAAATAAACCATACAAGCGGCATATCTTAATTACTCCCAAAAGCTAAAGTTTTCAAAACAAAAACTATACTTTTCAGCTAAACTCAATACAACACTGCACCGGCTCCACCCCAACCTCTTCCTCCACTCCCTCCTCCCGCAAAATATTCAACGCTTGCCGTCGACATATCCCATACTTAGCTGCCAACCAATCAACCCGAGAGCAACCACCACCCGACTTTATCGTGACATACTCCTTGCGTATTAAGTCATTACGTACTTGCTTAAACTGCTGCTTAGTGGGTAGCTCGATATGATCACCCTGATAATAATCACTCAACTGCTCCGCCGCTTCTCGACCGATGAGAGCCACTAGAATATGTTCATCCGTCATTCGATGTGGAATATACAACCGTGCCCCTCCCAGGTTTTGACCCAGCTTCAATGCGGCCTCAGGGCCTATGATTTCAGCGAGTTCATGTAACAGGTTCATAGCTTCCCCCTCGATCGAAACACGGCATTAGGCGGCTTGTTGAGTTCTGGCAAGTAACAACTTAATAGCCTTGATTGCACGTCCACTAGTGATTAGCTCATCGTTACAACGATAAACATTCCAGCCCAGCAACATGGCTTCATGATATTTTTCCATATCGGCAGCAAAGCCCTTGCCTCGATTATGACGACCATTAACCCAGCCACCACCTTCAACCTCCACTGCTATTTTTTGATCAACCCAGGCAAAGTCAAAACGCCACCGTCTAACAGGATGAAAACGGTACTCCCGTATTGGCTGTGGCACTTTATAAAGTCGAAAGTGTACTTCCAACGTTGCTTCCAATTGACTCATATCAAACCCCTGTCTTTTTTATCACTTACATGGTCGTTCATTGCTAGCAAAATAAACTACGTTTGTTGTATTGTTTAACTGGTCACAAAGACTGTTAAAACTCACTAGTTACGCATTGCCTCAGCTGCTTTTCCTTTCTTTTTCGTCCGTATTTTTGAGGCAATGCTTTTTTTATTTCCCTTGTCATCATAATAATGATTGTTATACATCATTAGCAGTGAACTTCTTGTCAAAGTGGAGGTCATAGCTATTACGTTTACCTCCCTGCGTGTTGTGCATTGCTTCGTTGTACTACCCCCAAGCCCGAAACCAGCGTTGACGAAGCAATGCTTTTTTTATTTTCTCCCCAACATCCGATAGATTTTACTCATGGCTAGCAGATGCCCCAACTTATCAACTTCCTTTTACTGCGAACTATACGGTAGTATGCGTATAATTACGCTTAATTTGGATTAACACCATAGACTTGTTTCCATGCAGAGAAAATACCCTGTACTTCACAAAAATTTAAATTGACTAGCTAAGTACCCCATAGTGATGAAAGCAAAGACCATGAATTGTTATTTTATGAAATTTATCTGTTTGAAGGTGGATATAACGAAAACCTAGAAAACAAAATGGAATTTGTTGATACAAAAATAGGGGAAATTATTAATAAATAATAGGTAGCAAGTCATCGATGAGGTAGTTTATTTAACAAGGATGTGCTGCGTTTTCAGTCAGCGAATAGTTACCCAATTTTTAAGCAGCAACATAAAAAAGCCATGTGACATCAACTTCGCCAGCTTCTCACGGTCAAAAGTGCGCGTTTCAGAATAGACAATCTTGCCTTTCCGCTTTACCCTCACCAACGCCAGATAAGCGACACTTCCATTTGCTCGTGGACGTTTTACAATGGTCAACATTTGATCGCCCTCTTACGGTGTAACATTTGTCAGATGTTACACCGAAGGGCGAAAAACAGCGATTTTCTGAGACTTTTTAGTCAACTGTTTGAATAATTTAAGATAGTTAACTTATTGAAATGCAAACAAAAAGCAGTAAAACCTTGAACCGAACTTTTGCCGTGGCACCCATGATGGATTGGACCGATCGTCATGCACGCTATTTTCTTCGTTTAATTTCCAGGCATTGCCTGCTGTATACAGAAATGGTAACCACTGGTGCCATTATTCATGGCCATCGTCATCGGTTTTTGGCGTTTAATGCTGAAGAACATCCTCTCGCTATTCAGTTAGGTGGCAGCAATCCTGCTGAGCTTGCTGAATGCGCTAAGATTGCTGAGGAGTGGGGATATGATGAGGTTAACTTAAATGTCGGCTGCCCTAGCGACCGTGTGCAAAATGGACGGATTGGTGCTTGCTTGATGGCTGAGCCTGGCACAGTAGCAGACTGTATTAAAGCTATGCAGGATGCCTGCAGCATCCCTATCACAGTCAAACATCGCATTGGCATTAATGGCCGTGAATCGTTTGAGGAGCTAGCGGAATTTGTTTCAACCATTGCAGACATAGGCTGCGATACCTTTATTGTTCATGCTCGTATCGCTATTTTGGAAGGGTTATCTCCAAAAGAGAACCGAGAGATACCGCCACTGAAGTATGACTGGGTATACCAGTTAAAGTCACTTTTCCCCCAGCTGAATATTATTATTAATGGTGGAATTACGAACTTAGAACAGGTGCAAGAGCACCTTACCCATGTGGATGGTGTCATGGTAGGTAGAGCAGCCTACCAGACTCCTTACTTGTTGGCAGGTGTAGATCGACTATTATACCAGGACAGTTCGCCTGCCCTCACCCGACACCAGGTGATTGATAAGCTGATACCTTACATAGAACAGCAAATGGCCAAAGGGGCTCAACTACACCATCTTACCCGCCATATTCTAGGCTTATTTCAAGGGTTGCCTGGTGCTCGCCTGTTCAGGCGCTACTTGAGTGAAAATACCCATAAACCTGGTGCATCAATTGATATATTAAAAACCGCCTTGACCAAGTGCCCAGACTTTTCACTTGCATAACATCACAAGGTGCTTAGTCCATGTTATGATGAACAAAGTCAGTTAATGAACGTAGGTCACTAAAATCATATTAGGTATTTTATGAGTAACCAATTAGCTCAACTAAAAGCAATGACCACTGTTGTCGCGGATACAGGTGACATAGAAGCAATTAAACGTTACCAGCCAGTTGATGCCACGACTAACCCTTCTCTATTACTAAAAGCAGCTGCGTTGCCCCAATACCAACCACTGCTACAAGAAGCAATCCAGTGGGCTAAGCAACAAGGGGGTAACAACCAAGAAGTGCTGGCAAATACAGTTGATAAACTTGCGGTTGCCATTGGCTGTGAGATTTTAAAAGTCATTCCTGGCCGGATTTCTACCGAAGTTGATGCACGACTTTCATTTGATACCCAGGCTACCATTAATAAAGCTAAGCATCTGATTGATCTGTATCAAACAGCGGGGATTAGCAAAGAGCGTATTTTGATCAAAATTGCTTCCACCTGGGAAGGCATTGAAGCCGCGCGGGTGCTTGAAAAAGAAGGTATTGAGTGTAACTTAACGCTTATGTTCAGCTTTGCCCAAGCAGCAGCCTGCGCGGATGCGGGGGCTTTCTTAATTTCACCTTTTGTGGGTCGTATTCTAGATTGGTATAAAAGAGATACAGGAAAAGATCACTACCCTGCCCATGAAGATCCTGGTGTTTTATCCGTTACCAGAATTTACAACTACTACAAGCAGTATGGGTACAATACCGTAGTGATGGGAGCCAGCTTCCGTAATATTGGTGAAATTCAACAGTTGGCCGGTTGCGACCGGTTAACGATTAGCCCACAGTTACTGGCTGAGTTAGAGGCGACTGAAGCCCCACTAGAAAGAAAGCTGAGCCCAGAAGCATCTGAAGTAGACTGCGAGAAATACCTGGTTAGCGAACAAAAATTCCGCTGGGATATGAATGAAGATGCTATGGCGACCGAAAAGCTAGCTGAAGGTATTCGTAACTTTGCAGCAGACCAGGCCAAACTGGAAGAGCAACTCGCTCAGCTGGGTTAGTAAGTGATGCTTTCAACCTACCCCTGACCAATCGGGGTAGGAAAGCAGTAGCCATTAACTATCGCACTCTAAGCTTTTTACTAAGTCTTTGAAAGTGTTGCGATTTTTCTCATTCATGCTCATTAGCACTTTATGTGCATCAAGCACTTTTTCTTTAGCCACTTGCTCCGAGCACTCCTGACAAGGTAGCTCACTCATTTGCTGATTCTCTTGCAGCTGATCCCTCACCAAAATAAACACCTGATCAAACCCCATACTTAATAAGACTCGATTAATATCTTCATTGGTCGACACGATGGTCGGAATCAGCCCAAAGCGTCTTTTAGCTTGAATGGACAGTTTCGCCAGCAGCCCCAATGAAGTGCTATCAATGCCTTCAGTCTCGGTTAAGTCAACAATAACGGACCGAAAGTCCGGCTGTGCAAACATTTTGTCGAGGAAAGTATCTAACGTTGAGCAAAGGGTCAGCCGCACATCACCAACAAACTTTAAGATGTACGTGCCTTCACTCTCAGCAAACTGAATTTTACCTACAGTCATGACATATTCCTGGCCAATACCAGTACCGCAATATCATCAGGCGCATCTTTTAACTGCTGTAGCTCTAACGCCTCAATCAAGGCTTCAACGGTAATGGCGCCACCTCTAATCACTGACAACAAATATTCTTCTTTGTCTTTTAATTTAGCATGTGGGAGCACTTCAATGATGCCATCTGAAAAAGTTATTAACGCAAACTTTTCCGGTAGTTCCATAGTAAAGTCATTATAGGTAGCATCATCAAACAATCCCACTGGTAGTCCATACCCTTCAAGATAGGCAACCTCTTTATCTGTTGCCAATATTGGAAAGGGAAAGTGTCCACCAAATGCGTATGTCAACGTATTTGCCTTAGTATCAACAATACCACCAAACATGGTAACGTGCTTGCCTAAGTCAGTGTTAAGTAAACCTCGGTTAATATAGCTAAATACTTCAGAAGGCTTAATTGCGTTATTACTTTTTCGCGTACCATATTCCCGCTTTAAGCGAGTCGACATATGCTTAAGTAACACTGTGACAAATGCAGAAGATGCCCCATGGCCTGAGACATCTGCTAAATAAAAAGCAAACTGATGCTCTGATAGCCGAAAGTAGTCAACAAAATCCCCACTTAAATACAGGGAGGGGCTGATATGGTGAGATAATTGATAGTCTAGATAACCATAGGGAGTTGCCGGCAACATTTTCATTTGCACTTGTCGCCCAGCTTTTTGATCCGCTTGAAGCTCTTCCAAACTTTCACGTAATGTTTGGATAGCCTCTTCTAAGTTTTCTCGGTAGCGTTGGTTATCTTTAACCAACTGCGCATTTTCAAGAGCACGGTTTACCGAATGCTCCAGCACTTCTAAGTCAACAATAGGCTTTATCAGATAGTCGCTGGCACCAAGCCTAAGTGCCTCGACCACATCAGTCATCACCCCCGCTCCAGAAACCACAATAACAGGTGTTTCAGGTGATGTTTCTCTAATTTTTTTTAGTACACCTAACCCATCAAGCTTAGGCATTCTAAGATCACAAATCACCAGATCAGGCTGATGCTGATCAAAGACTTCCAACCCATGTGCACCATTTTCAGCTTCTAAAATAGAAAAGCCGCTATCTTCTAGATAAGCCACAACACTTTCACGCACCGTGGTTTCGTCATCTATTACTAGCAGTGTGTTGCTTTCCACCGCCATAAGGCGTCCTTTATATTCTTTACTTGTTTACTGCTTTTTGATGAATGGCTTTTTATCATCACTTTTGCAATCAAGCTTTCAAAAATAGGGTAAAGCACCAGCTAATCAACAGCGCCTAACATGAACCGGCAACACCTTACTCTTTTCTTAATCGAACAGCAAGCGCTTTAAAACTGTGTTATTCCTTAGAATAAACTAGTTATCCACTGTTCGTCATAATAGAGGCTTTGACAGAAAGAAAAATGCCGAGTATAAGGATTGTACAACTACTATAAAAGTGAGGGACAATATGGCTTTGAGCAATAGACTCTTCAGTGAAAAAAGAGGTTTTATCCGAATGGTGATGGACACACCAGCCTCACTCTCTCACGGCGAGCCTCGTCAAACATTTTCCGTTCATTGTCGTAACTTAAGTAGTTCAGGGATCATGATCGAGTATCATTCGCCACTACCAGTGGGAGATCGGGTTGAAATCACAATTCCGTCAGAGCGTCCAGAGTTTCCTGATTTCAAAGCAGAAGCAGAAGTGATAAGAGCAGATGTAACGGATGAGACAAAAGACGAGGAGGATGAAACGCTTTATCAAATTGCCTTAAAAATTCACAAGATTATTTAGCGTTACTATCCACAGTTAGCAGCGACAAGACTCTAGCAAGCAACTTCTAATATTCGCAAACTACACTATAAATAAAGCATGCAGAAGGTCAGTTACGCCGACCTTCTCATTCTTCTCACGGTATACTACACACTGGAAGTTCATAGACAGTTATAGCTTTATAATATATAGCTTTTACTCAATATTACTATAACTAAAAGTCATCTTCAGGTTGCTCGCCTGTGAGTAGGAATGCTCTATTTTGTAAATAAGTATTACGAATAAACGTGTACTTATCCCCCACAATTAAATCCTCTGCTTTTAACAGGCCTGAGCGAGTATCAATCACGTTCATTAGCATCAAACCATTGCGAGTAGGCACATCTTCAATATGGTTGACAGGGTTAAGTTGTGAATCAGGGATTAAACCAACTGTAGAGCGCACAGTCTGGGGACCAAAGAATGGCAATACTAAATAATTACCTTGTGGTACATGCCAATGCCCCAATGTTAACCCAAAGTCTTCATAATTTTTTTCTAACCCAAACTCACTGGCTACATCAAGCAAACCTAACATACCCACTGTTGAGTTAACTACAAATCGGCCACTATCATTTAGTGCTTGCTTACCTTCAAGTTGCAGTAAGTCATTAACGACATTACGCACTTCTCCCAGGTTATCAAAAAAGTTACTGACTAACCCTTCCACAGGATCAGGTGTAACATACTGATAACCTTGCGTGATAGGTTTAAGTGCATAGGTGTCAACTGTCTCATTAAATGCAAAGATAGCACGATTAAACCCTTCCCAAGGATCTTGATCGTGATTTGCATCAGCCTGCACAGGTGCTGCACAAAATAAACTACAACAAGTGAGCGCAAGCCATTTTTTTGCAAGTTGCATCAAGCTTTAACCTCATTCAATACTAACCTAGTTCATTACTGAACAAAATCAGGCTACCTTATATAAAAGGAGAATATAACAGTTTAAAAGCAGTCAGAAAAACATTTTGCAACAAATTATTGGGCTGATCACAAACGTAGCCCCATATTTTAGATCAAAAAACAGACAACACTCATCGCATCAAAACACATGCTACAAACAAGTTTGCTTTTTGGAGTTTCATTATAGTTCAAAAAAAGCTATGCCTTTCCTACTTTACCAAGGCTAAGGAAAGGCAACAGCATTATTAGCTACTACTTACCTTAAAGCAGACTTCAGTTTTTGCCCAATATCTGTATGATGTTGAATGGTTGCAAAACTTTTGATCAGTGACTCAGGCCCATAGGCCAACACAGCAACTGGCGTATGGGTATGAGTGCCCGTTCCCCAGACTACGTTTTGTTGTTCTGCTAACTCACGGCCTAATAAGTTAAGCTTTACCTCATCACCATATACATAAAATGCAGTAAAGTCAGTGACTTTAGGGAACTGCTTCAAGCTAAGGTATTTGTGATCAGGCTGATAATAGGGATTTTTAGCTGTCGCTAAAATTCGCTCAGCCTGCGCATCGGTAATTTTAAACTCACTGTTTGCATTAACAATCTTCACTAATGCTTTTTCGTCTTGCTGATTTTTAGGCAGCGCCCAAAATTCTGCAAACATAGCACTAAAACTTTTTTGTTGACTGTACAGCTTGTCTAAAATAGTTGGGCTGCCAAAGTTAAAATTAGGCTTAAACTTGACGTTTTTAAATGCATTGCCAGATAAGGTAGATGCTTTTGGTAAATTTGCAGCAGAATAACTAAAGCCAAATGACCCTGTTTCATGATCTGCTGTTAATACCACCAGGGTATCATTGCGGCCTTTCGCCCATTCCAGTACAGCCGCAATGGCCTCATCAAATTTAAGCATCTCATGCAACATAGTACCAGCATCATTATTATGGCCAGCCCAATCGATTTGACCCCCTTCTACCATCAAAAAGAAGCCATCTGGATCATTTGATAATACTGCCAGTGCTTTTTCGGTCATTTCCCTCAGGCTCGGTTCACGCCGATCAGGATCATTCTTTACCTTGTTATAAGCAATTCCATCCAGCATGCCAGAACTACTGAATAATCCTAACACTTTGCCATTATTAGAAGCTGCTGTTAGTTGATCACGATTAAAAGCCAACTGGTAACCAGCTTGCTTAGCTTCAGCCAGCAGGTTTAGATTATCTTTTCGTTTTGATTTTAAGCTAATCTTGTCGCCCACCATGGCGGTTACCTGATCATGTAACTTGCCCGCCTTTGCTGCATCTTTGGGAATCCAGTGGCGCAATCCGCCAGATAACATGACATCAGGTGCTGTTGCCAACATATCTTCTGCAATTTTATTTTCCAACGATCGATGAGGCTGATGAGCAGCAAAGGAAGCAGGTGTTGCATGAGTTAAACGCGTATCAGAAACCAAGCCGGTAGCTTTGCCTGCTTTTTTAGCCTGTTCTAATACTGTTTCAACCGCATTTCCTCGATCATCTAAACCAATCATTTCAGAGCCTGCAGGTAACCCCGTTGCTAACTGAGTAGCCGAGCTGGCTGAGTCAACTACAATGGCGCCTGCGGGGTTATGCATTGACAGCCCAACCACTCCCCTATCAGCCAATTGAGCCATTGCTGTTTTACCTTGCGGATAAATTGAGTGAGGCGCTTGCCTTGCATAAGCTTCCAGCAAACCAACCTGTTGTGGCCCCATTCCATCCCCAATTAAAAAGATAATATTCTTTACTTTGCTTTCAGCAGCAAATGCTGTTGAAGCACTTACCACACAAGCAGAGGCCAAACCCCCCCTTGCCAGCCACTTAAATACTTTTTTCAGGCGTTTGTTGCTATTCACACCACTACTCCCCTTTAAGCTAAGCGTTCTAATGCAACCCATGCTGCATTCAGTTAATTAACTAAATTTATTATCTGTTTTTAATTTACTGACTGCTGAGCTGATGGTAAAGAGGTCATCATGTAAATTTCATAGAATATTCATAAAAATAAACCGAGTTTATTTCATATAACTGTCATGTTATTTTTTTATAGTAGGCTGAGGAAAGTGTACTTAAAATGCCAAGCATCATTGTTAGACAATATTTTTTGACTATCTTCTGTAGTGTTAGAAACTAGGGTTTTTTTAACTATCCGGCTACACTATCTTAAAGCCTTCATGACTTTTTACTAGGAGTATTACTTGTACTGTGACTAAACTGATTGGTAGGATAAGCCCAACACTAAAATAGGTTATTTGTCGTCTGCCGGACGCTGTAGCAGTCGCTAACTAATAAGGAACATAATAATGCAGGAGCAACCAAAGAGTTACAGCAATCAGCGCAAATACATTGGCAAAGTCCAAGGCGTCATCTTTGATCTCGCTGGTACTCTCATCGACTTTGGCGCAATGGCACCAGTAGAAGCATTGCAAGCAACATTTGCTGATCATAATATTGACTTGCCTGAACCACTTCTCCGTCAACTCAATACTTCTGATTACCAGCAACAGTTAAAACAGTTGCTAGATGAAGGAATGGTGAGTGAAGCCTGGTCAAACCAATATGGTCGACTACCCAGTCATGAAGATTTAGAAAATTTACAGCAGCAGTTTATTCCTCATCAGATCCAGTCTATTTTAAATCATGCCGACTTAGTACCGGGTGCCATTGAATTAGCGAAGCAATTACTTAAACAAGGCATTAAACTAGGTATCAATACAGACTACAGTCGCAGTCTAGTAGCAGACTTACTGCCAGAATTACACAACAAAGGGGTAACTACAACCAGTGCTGTGTGTGCTAATGAAGTATCCCGTGGCCGCCCTTATCCTCATATGAGTTTGAAAAGCGCTATTGAACTAGACGTTGAACATATCCATGCTTGCGTTAAAGTTGATGATACAGAATCTGGCATCGAAGAAGGCTTAAATGCTGGCATGTGGACAGTTGCAGTGGCAGTCAGCGGCAATAAAATAGGTAAAAGCCTCGAAGATTGGCAAGCCCTCGATAATACTCAGCAAGATACGTTAAGAAGCGCAGTAACTATTCAACTGTATCGCACTGGTGCGCACTATGTTATTGACACTATTAAAGATCTTCCCGCTTGCCTAACAGATATAGAGCAACGGCTGAAACGAGGAGAGAAACCTTAAAACCATTCTTTGAGTTCACTGATTACCTTCTCTAATCTACCAAGTATTACCCACTGGCTAATACTTGGTAGATTACAATACCTGACATTGCCTACCTTCAAGCTAAAACACTCAACTAAGCTTACCATACGTCACAGCTATTACGATTTTTTATTTTTAATACACACTACTATTTTTAAAAATAATAATGCTCCAACTCAATCACTCTAATTAGTACGCGCAATTTACTTCGACTTAAGTCTAAACAGACAACAGCAAAAAATAGTTTACTATAAAAAATAAGAATAATTTAATTCATAGATAAAATAGACAGATAATCAACCAATATAAATTTAAGCGGCCCAATATTAGTCATCAGTTATTAAGCATTAAAATAATTAAACCAAAAGAATGCTAAATAACCCCCAACAAAACCTGACCGATTGAACAGTTTTTTTTGCAGATTAATTAGTAAACACAAAAGTATATTTATAGTTTCTTATATAATTAACGTTTTTTATCTACACCCTAATGTAAAGCAATAAAAAAGTTGCCAAAAAATAAAAGACAATGCTAAGGTTGCCCATCAAATTGGTACGCAAATCATGCGACTTTTTTTGCAATGTTATACGAAGTGCCGTGATGCCTATGATATCCGTTAATCTTTATTAAATATATACAGCATACACTAGATACTTGTAGTGTTAACACAACACACAACCCTTTACTTACTATCTATTATTTACCAATAGCAAATAGTCGTTTGTTCATTTTCTATCGCAAAAACAATCAACTTAATGGTGTAAAACATTTCGTTACAGCCCCTGCTAATCACCTAATAGCAAACCAATCCTGGCTGTAGAAGTGAAGCGAAATAAAAAGCATTCACAGCGCTAAAGAACGCCACTATAACCAACAATAACGTAATATAAGAGAAGACCCTATGCCTAAACTCTACAAACCATTAATTGCAGGTCTTGGTGCTTGCCTAAGCCTGCCACTCAGTGCTGAATTAATCATCAGTGAATACAGTGAAGGCAAAAGCTATAATAAGGCAATTGAGTTATACAACCCCACTTCACAGCCAATTAATCTAACTGATTACCAGCTGACGAAATACACCAATGGTGACCCAAATAAAACCGCTACGCTTTCTCTCAATGGTACCCTCGCCGCTAAAACCACCTACGTTATCAGTCATGCAAAAGCAGATAGTGCTATTCAGAGCAAAGCTCAACTGGTCACAAATGACTCAGTAATTAATTTCAATGGAGATGACCCCATTGCATTATTCAATAACCAACAGCTGCTGGACATTATTGGCACCCCAGGTAAACGCAATAATTTTGGTAAAGACCAAGTCATTCAACGCACTATTGGAAAAGCCAGTCAGCAATATCAGTCCATTCAGTGGCAATTTTCTCCTGCAAGCAGCTCTGAGGTAATGGCTGAAACACTAGGCAGTGTTGCCTTTGGCACACCCAGCCAAAACACTATCAGCTGCACAACAGGCGATGTTTCCCTGATAAGCCAGATCCAAGGACCTGGCAAGCGCAGCCCATTCATTCCAGCCGGTAAGCGACAAAGTGATAATAACGTATTGGTAGAAGGCATTGTCACTCAGTTAACTTCCAACCGTTATCAAGGCTTTTTTATTCAGGAAGAAATCTATGATGAAGATGCAGACCCAAACACCTCAGAAGGCATCTTCATTTTTGGCAACCCCACAGTTGCAGTAAATGTTGGCGACAAAGTGCGAGTGCAAGGTTTAGTTAAAGAGCACTATAACGAAACACAACTGGTGTTGAAACAAGCCCAGGTTTGTGCCCAGGCCAATCAACACCAAGACAGTACGCGTATTGTAGAGTTAGCCGCAGATACGTCATTACAAGCACTAGAACCTTATGAAGGTATGCAAGTCCGCTGGCAAGGTGATGCGGCATTAACCGTCACCAAAAACTATGGATTCAACTTTAACAGCCGACGTAATGATATGGTCCTTACTCAAGGTTCCCCCTTATATAAACCAACGCAGTTATTCCCTGCACTGAGCGAAGAAGCTAAGCAGCTGGCAAAAGCAAACCAGCAAAATCAAATCACTATCGAAACTGACCATAAACAACAAAATGGAGTAATTAGCTTTTATCCTCCATTTGAACCTAACCAGTTTTATATTCGTATTGGTGACACTATTGACCAGCTAACTGGAGTCATTAAGTATGCTTATGGTCAATATAGTGTTATTCCTACACAACTGATTGCTGATAATGCCTTTGATCACACTCATTATCCTCGACAAGCAACCCCACCGATCAAACAACACGGCAACTTACGCGTTACCAGCTTCAATGTTCTGAACTACTTTAATCGAGTTGTACCTGAAGCTGCTCCCAACCCTGCCAATAACCAAAATCGGGGAGCCACTAGCTTAGCTGACTTTACGCTGCAACAAACGAAAATTGTCAATGCCTTGATAGCAATGGATGCTGACATTATTGGCCTAATGGAAATTGAAAATAATGGTTTTACTGCAAACAGCGCTATCTATTCGTTAGTCACTGCACTTAACCAAGCCATGAGCAACCCTGACGATCATTATCAATTTATTAAACCCAGCTCTTCAACTTATATTGGTAATGATGCAATTGCGGTAGGCATTTTATACCGCCCTAGCCAAGTTGCTTTAGCAGATACCCCCCATATCGTCACTATGCCCCATCAACAATTCACAGTCACTTCCACTGAAGACAAGCAACGTAATTTTAATAAAGGACAACGTGACAGCTTAATTCAAACCTTTAAAACCCAATCAGGAGAAACATTATCCGTTGTTGTTAATCACTTTAAATCCAAAGGTTCTATGTGCCTTGAAGATTACCTAGAATATGCTGTCGATGGAAAAATACCGCTTGATAGCAGAGGACGGGTCACAGGCAAACCAACTGCTTCTAACTATATTGATGATTTACAAGGCAGTTGTAATGAGTTAAGGGTATCAGCTGCTTATCGGTTAGGTGAATACCTAACACAACATAAGAAATCACTTGGTGATAATATTCTTGTTTTGGGTGACTTAAATGCATACGGCCAAGAGGATCCCCTGCTTACTCTCACCAATTTCCCAGCAAATCAAGCAGCACGCCCAATCAACACAGCAGTTCAAACGGTGTTAGCAGGAAAACCTTGGCAGGCACCTCAAACTGTTACCACAGGTTACGGTTTAATCAATTTAAACACAACACTCCATGGTAATAAGACTTTCAGTTACAGCTATGAAGGCGAGTTAGGTAACTTAGATCATGCGCTGGCTTCGCCAGCATTAGCTAATAAAGTCGTTGATATTGTCGACTGGCATATCAACTCTGTTGAGAACAGCCTGTTTGAATATAGCCGTAAGTATTCTGGTCAACTGCCAAAATCTGATAATTTGTTTAGCGCCTCTGATCATGACCCCATCATTATCGAACTTCAATTTGAGCCTAAACAAGTCATTAAGACAGAGCTCAACCAACTGATAGAGCAAGCCTGGATTGTTTATCAAAGAGTCGTGATTAATGATGTCTGGAACTTTTACCCTTACTCATTGAAATGGTCTCTTACCCAATATTTACTTCAGGCAATGGAAGTCCAAACTGATAAAAAAGCCTCTCAACAACAGGTCGATACAGCAATTGATTACTTACAACAAGTGCTGGATAAAGTTACTCAATTTCGTCCTGTCGTTTACAAATCAGGCTTAGCAGCCACTATTGAAATGGCAAGCTACCAGCTTAACTTATCCAATAAAACACATCCATTGTGGTATTTTCCAGTCAGCGCACAACAAAAGCTGGCTAACCACATCAATCAGGCAAAAGCCATCTACCAGAGCAACAACAGCAGTCAACAACAGGTTAATCGCACTGCTTATAGCCTGACCAAGGTCTTATTTTGGTTCGAACGCCAGCGCCAGCTCCACTGGCGACAACCATGGTCATTAACCATTACAAGCAATAGCAATTGGTTTATTTTCCACTAACCTACCATGGGGGGGGCAAAACGCCCCCTTAACTCTTCGATTTAATAATACCCTTACATTGCTTTTCAATTTTACAACGACTATTTAGTCAAAAATAGCTTGCTATATATTGCCACTTTTTTAATTACCATATCTTTTTTAAAATCAATGTGGTTTGGAGGTATGGATATGACTCCCTTTATAGCAGAGCTGCTAGGGACATTTTTTTTAATCCTATTAGGCAGTGGAGTAGTAGCAAATGTTAGCTTAAATAAAACCATTGGCCATAATAGCGGCTGGATTGTCATTACTTTTGCCTGGGGTTTTGCTGTTTTTACGGGTGTGGTGGTAGCAGGGCCAGTGAGTGGAGCTCATTTAAACCCGGCAGTATCAGTAGGTTTAGCTTTTGCTGGCTTATTTCCTTGGGAAAATCTTGCCAGTTATTGTTTAGCACAAATGATCGGAGCCTCCTTAGGTGCTTTAATTGTCTGGTTGGTGTACAAAGACCATTTTGATGCAACAGAAGATAAAAATACAAAACTCGGCGTATTTTCTACTAGCCCAGCTATTCGCAATCTACCACGTAACTTCTTTTCAGAGTTAGTAGGTACCTTCGCGTTAGTATTTGTCATCTTATATTTTTCTGCTCCTACCCTGCAGTTAAATGATGCTAATACAACCATTGGTTTAGGTTCGCTAGGTGCATTACCTGTCGCTATTTTAGTGGTAGTCATTGGTATGTCGCTAGGTGGCACCACAGGTTATGCGATTAATCCTGCCAGAGACTTAGCCCCACGTATTATGCATGCAATGCTTCCCATTAGTAACAAAGGCACCAGCCAATGGGATTATGCTTGGGTGCCCGTGTTAGGTCCCATAGCAGGTGCTTGCCTCGCCAGCAGCCTGTACTTAGCCTTATCTTAAAAAGTTTGTAGATAATATGGATAAAACTGACTGGCTGGATTGCTCCAGCCTCAGCAACAATTTTGTTTTAATACGACAGCCTAAATAAAAACAACCCAAGCAAAAGGGTCAATGACCCACTGTTCTCGAGAATACATTAATTATAATAACGCCTACAACAATCAATAACATCCCAACTATTGCAGGTAAATCAAGTACTTGTCGATAAACAACCACCCCTACAATAGCAACCAGTACAATGCCAAGCCCAGACCATATTGCATATGCAATCCCAACAGGCATGGTTCTTAACACCAAGGTTAACAAATAAAATGCCAATCCATAACCAATTACAACAATTAAACTGGGAATCAGCTTAGTAAACTCTTCTGATGCTTTTAATGCACTGGTAGCAGCCACTTCGGCCACAATGGCAATAGCTAGATAAACGTATACCATCTATAACTCCTCATTAAAAGAATAAAGCTATTAACCTAACCTCTAAAAAATCTGGAATTTACTCTTCATCAACAACTAAAATTTTAAAAGCAGTCTTCCTATCGCCATACAACAACGGATAATATATTTTTATTACCATCCTGGTACGTGTCACTTTCCATGATACCTCAGTTATGACAGTTATTTAACGATATATTGACACCAACTATAGCAATATTGCCACTACTTATGTTAACAGGAATTTATCATTAAAGGATTATTTAATACTTTGCGGCAGAAAAGACCATTGGATTAAAATCACTGTAGTAGCTCACTAGTTTATATTAATTCATAGAAAAGTTATAAAATAACGCTATCGCTAGCTATACTTTACTACTGACCGTGCAATTTGCGAATAGTATAAAGTGAGTCAAAATGCTATGTTATTAGCTAGCCGTTTTTTTCTTATTAGCTTACTAGCTGTTATCCCAACTAGCTTGGCCTTAGCAACAGGGTCGATTTCTCTATCAGTGACCCTGGATAAGTCTTGGGAGATTCTTGATGCTAATATCCAAAATCAACAAGCCATGGGAAGTCAGGTTGCTTATCACTTGAAGCTAGATCAAGAGGTCATGTTTGAAGCAAATAAGAAAAACACAAATAGCGTTATCGCTATTAGCCTTATTCCTATAGATGCCATTGAAGGCATAACCTCTGCAAAAAACTACCTGCTTAAAAATAAATTACCTGACCCTGACACGCCTTATAATACGGCCACCCAGGCAATCAGTGGTATAGAATTTGACAAAATTAGTACCACTATTAAATATGATCCAACAGTTATAACCCTAGAACAAAGCTATGCGACATTTAAAGATTCCTATATTATAGAAATCTATACTACTTGTGATAAAGATCATCCCTCATGCCAGGAAATAAATAACTTAATTAAAGCTCTCAAGTTCAACAAGTAAATAAGTATATCGTTGCCTTCTATCTAACCACCCACCTCACTAAAGGCACGACAAGGAGTAAGATACCAGCAGTGCTCCACACTTCTTCAGGCAGTAGTTTTTTTGCTCTTATGTTTACTATATTGCCTACTTCAGGCAATACTAACAACACGAGCCCAATACCTGGTAGTAAAGCATAAAGCCCCCATTGTGCTCGATACTCAAATGGGCCTGCTATAACCAAATGAAAAATGGTTAAAGCAGCTAAAATAGTAGCCACTATCAACTGCTTACTACTTGCTAAAAACTCTCTAAGCAACTCGCCTACCAGCCAACAAATCAACAAACAAGCAATTAACGGCAATATAAATACAACTATGGAAAGTGAGATTGACATAAGCTTTAAATAAAACTAGTTTATAGCGTACTCTCGTCTAATCAAGGTTATGGTTGTTCAAATACCTTAACGACTATATTTTCTAACTCATTACTTCTTGGCAATGGTTCTTCCATCGCAAAAAAGGCGGCCAGTAATAGTGATGCTGAAAAGTTACCCCGATTAACTCGATTGGCTAAGTTATTTGGTTCTATATCAATACTCGTTTTTTGTTTAATTAATTCAGCCAAATCTCGAAATGTGAGATTATTTTTCTGCCTAGCCTGCTGAACAAGTGTGGCACAAACTTTATTCCAGGATGACTTATTGATTCGAGAATCTTCCATTTATAGCTATCTCCTATCAATGGCAAGCACTTTCTTTGCCCAATTGATATGAGTGGACGGCTCGCACATTTGCCCATCGGCTTTAAATACAGCTTTATCTTGATGCAGAATAATTTTTTTAGCTAAGTCAAGCTCTTCGTTTTTGACAGAAAGAATTTCCTGAATCAAGTCAACTTGAACAGGATGAATAGCCGTTTTATTAAGAAAACCGTAAGCACGATCAAGCATCAGTTCTTTTTTTAATAAAGGTAAGTTTTTATCATCAATATATTCAAATACTGGTGCTGATAATTGATAACCAAAGGGCCTAAAAGCAGTAATGCAGTTGTCAATGGCAATTCGCACAGGCGTTTCATAAATCGTTACATAGTCGGGTCTTTTTATACCAAGCAGGCTTAATAAGTCGTTGCCCCCTATTCTAAAACAAGGAATGCCGACAGGAAATGTATCAATAAACTTTCGTAATTGGATTAACTCTTGATTATCAAAGGCTATTTCAGTTTCAATGGTTGGCATTAAATAAAAGGCATTTTTACCAGAATCCTCAACAGCTTCTTTATATTCATGTACATTGCTGTGATCAATTTTCGGGATAACAAACCCCTTAATTTGATCAATCGTATCCAGTGCCAGCAAATTAGCTAAAACCTGTGGTGAGCGAGCTCGAATAAATACATTAGTATTGATTTGAGGAAAACTCATCAACAGCTTATTAATATTTTTTAATGCCTCTTCAATTTGAGACTCCGAAATAGCATCTTCTGTACAGAGCACCACTGATCCGGCCTGAGTTGTTGTTAATTTCTGCGCAAGATCAGGTCTGATCGCGGGCATATATAGTGTTGCCCCTAATCGATAATACAGTTGCTCAGCATGTTTTTTCATAGCTGATTCCTTGTTAAATCTTTAATCAAGGCCAATGCATTAAATGGCATGGTGGGATCAAATGCAACGCTAATTTGCTTTTCTTCTGCCAACATTAACAAATGTTCAACATCTTCTTGATGCCTATTTTTTAAAATCAATAAATCAGGAATCCGGCGCAACATGACCCGAGTAGCTTCTGCAATACCTGGTTTCACTTTATTAATATCGGTAATATCATGCGATTTCATAACTTGAGTTAAATACGCTAATACAACCTGATGCTGTCTTTGTTGTAATTGTGGATCGAGTATTTCTGGTGTTTTTAATACAGCTGTATTCAACTGGGTAATTTCACTGGCAACTTCTTCAATAAACCAATTACTTAAATCATGGTTTTGTAAATCATGATAGGTGACACATTGATGAAAGCCCATCACATCTGGGTTACGAATAGTTCTTGAAACCAAGCCCGATACAGTGCTATTTAAAATACCAGAAGGGATCACATAATCATCATAAGTAGCCACATAATGAGCTGTGAAACCAATATCTGATACCACACATAGCTTATCACTGAGTTGGTAGTCTTTATTGTTTATATTCCAGTCTGCTATTGCCTGCTTTAATTCTCGCGTAATCGCGCCTTTTGCCGTCCAACCATCAACAAATACAATAGACTCAGCCTTCACACCACTGGCTTGTAAATACGCCAAAGCCGCTTCATCAATTCCCTTGCCACGAATAATAGAAATAGAATAGTGCTGTACTGAAGAAACACTGCCTAATGCTAATAAAGCACGCTTGAGTAAAATACCAATTGGAGTGCCAGCTCTCGCCAAAGAAACCAACGTAATTGAACGACCAACTGTTTGCTGAAGTAATTTAGCCAGTTGTATAATTTCTGTTGCCAGTCTGTTTTTATATTTAGCTGTTAATTTATAAAAGATCTCAAGATAAGCTTGAGTAGGAGCCTGCTCGATAGATACCATCTGCGAGTAATGGATACCCGATTGTAAACGCTGTTCTTTTTCCTCTACTGTCAGTAACTCTACACCTTCGGCTTCTTGCAAAAGAAACTGACAATCTTCTGGGTGATAGCTGCCTGTTAACAATTGTTGTTGCCCCATACCACTTCCCACTTGTTCTTACTTGTTAAAAGCTTGTTCGGTGATTTGACTGTTTTGTGGCACTACCAGATAATCACAGGCCTTCATAAACTCTATATCACTTAAACTATCCCCTGCCCCAACAAATAATGTATGTTCATCTAGCATTTGATATTTTTGCTTTAAATAATTAACCGCTTTAGCTTTCGAAGCATAAGGTGGCAATAGAGCCATATTTCGACCGTTAATATGAACCCGCGCTCCTTCCAGGCCATTTACCTCATTAATCATAGGTTCTAATAATGAATAGAAGTCCTCTATCTTATTAACGTGATTGTCTACCTTTATACTCACATAGCAGTTTATATCAAAATCAGTAATCACTTTGGTTCGTAATGGTAACTGTTGTTGATCAATTATTACCTGAACCTGCCTTGTCCACTCTGCTAATAGCTCCTGCCATGGAGCCAGCGTTAACTCAATAACTTGCAACCAGCCATTATCAATGGTTCGATCTTGATTAAGCACTAATGCCCCATGATTAATCACTATTTCATGATTAAATGAAAACCGGGTACGACAGAGCGCAGCATAATTTCTTCCTGTTACTGGAATCAATTTACCATCACCCAATAAGTTTATTAATCTATGCTGCTTTTCTGTATAAAACGAAATAACTTGCCCATCTCGATCAACGGCCCCTGGGTGCAGCTTGTCACTGACTGAACACTTCCGCTCCGTTTGTATTAGCGTGTCATCAATATCGGTAAATACAACAAGTGACATCTTTACACCTCGACCAGCTGTTGAATAACAGGGATACAGTCTATTTGATTAGCTAGACCACAGCTCTGATATTGAGCATAGGTTTCATAAGCAATTATTGTCGTACGTTCTTCAGGACGATTATAAACGTAGTTTTCATAACCACCTTCAACGGCAAATACTTCCTTTCGTTTAATTCCATCTCCTTCTAGAATCGGGGAGCGTGTTGTTGACTGAAACACGACATCAAGCCCCTGACTTTCCATCTGTTCTGCCAGCTTATAGGGTTGATATAAAAATTCGCCATAACCTAGCACAGTATATTTGTCGGCCTTAGCCAGATCATCCAATGTAAAAGGCATTCCACTTAACTTATAAAAGCAATTGACCTCTTCATTAAAAGTAATACCTCTACGTATTTCAGCCAATACCGCTTGCTGAGAAATGTGTTGTTGAGCCCTGGCAGGCAAATCACAGGAAAACTCCGTGCTTGGGGTAAAATGGAAGTCTCCTGCCACCAAACAAACAAAGGATACTTCAACACCTGCTAATAACTGCTGTATCTCTGCTTTACGCTGCTCAGATAACCAGCTAACCAGACTAACCCATACAATTTTTTGCAAGTCTTCTACATAATCGATTAACTTTTCTGACAATTGGATCAGAGTATTACCAGTGGTAATTTCATCATCGACTAAAACTGCCGTTTGTACCTGCTTAACTTTCATTTGCTGAGCTGGTTGATAAACAATATGTGCAGGCGCATGACTGTGGCTTTCATCGATACTGAATATAACGGGCACATCGGTTAATTGATATCGTGTGGTATGAGTATACAACAGGTTATATCCTGGTTTTACCAATGCTTCCGCTACGCCTGCACCTAGGCCAGTAGCAGTTTCAGCTAAACCGACTACTAAACAGGCATCCCCTATCAACTGAATTGTTTCAGCCAGATGACCGTAGGTTTTTTTCATTAAGGAGGGCCGACAAGGGATATGTTTACCTAATACTTTTGAAATAAATAAATAGCCACGCTTAGGGTTTTGTCTAGCACCAAAAGTTAGCAAATCAAACAGACTATAGTGCTGACTATTTTGCTGATGATTGATCGTAAAAGCTAGAGCGCCAGACTGAATTTCGACTTTTTCTTCCATGGAGAGGAACAACTTCTAAAGAAAGGAAAAAGAAAGGAAATAGGCGGCTAATGCCGCCTACCTAATGAGTACTAGTCCTTAATGATGAACAGACCTAGCCTACATTAACACCATACTGAGTCGCCATTGACTTTAAGCCACCACTGAATCCTTGACCCACAGCTTTGAATTTCCATTCACCGCCATGGCGATACAGCTCACCAAATAGCATCGCTGTTTCAACAGAGTAATCTTCACTTAAGTCATAACGCACAACCTCTTCATTATTGGCTTCATTCACAATCCGAATAAACGCGTTAGAAACCTGACCAAAATTTTGGTTTCTGGATTCTGCATCGTGAATAGTGACGCCTATGACAATTTTTTGGATCTCAGCTGGAATTTTAACCAAATCAACTTTTACTGACTCGTCGTCTCCTTCTCCTTCACCAGTACGGTTATCCCCCATATGCTCAACAGAGCCACACTGGCTTTTTAGCTGGTTATAGAAAATAAAGTCAGCATCGCTACGTACTTTACCTGAGTCAGTGACCATAAAAATGGAAGCATCAAGGTCAAAATC
This sequence comes from Spartinivicinus poritis, assembly GCF_028858535.1. Classification (NCBI taxonomy): domain Bacteria; kingdom Pseudomonadati; phylum Pseudomonadota; class Gammaproteobacteria; order Oceanospirillales; family Zooshikellaceae; genus Spartinivicinus; species Spartinivicinus poritis. Next base: position 189,857 of record NZ_JAPMOU010000005.1, on the reverse strand, counting down.
TGAACCGTCAGTAGCACGAGCATCCCAGCCTAGGCCAATTATAGTGTTAGTCATGCCAGGGGCTGCTTTTTCTAAACTAACATTACCGCCTTTCGATAATGAAACTGCCATTTTCTTTCTCCTATCCTTTTATTGTTACAATTTATTCATACAGTCGGGGTTAGGCTAGCCCATAGGTCTGTAAAAAAGCTGATAATCCACCTGCAAAACCATCACCTTTAGCCACAAAGCGCCATTCACCATCTTTTTTATAGATCTCGCCAAAAATAAGTGAGGTTTCAGTAGAATAGTCTTCTGTCAGATCATAACGGACTACTTCCTGCTGGTTATCATCATTCAGGATGCGAATAAATGCATTTTCTACCAGACCAAAATTTTGCTTACGTTCTTCAGCATTGTGAATAGTCACCACAACCACTAGTTTTTCAACTTCTGCAGGAATACTGGGTAAGGTAACCTTGAGAACTTCATCATCACCTTCCCCTTCACCAGTCAGGTTATCCCCCATGTGTTGTATTGATCCACACGCTGACTTGGTATTGTTATAGAAGACAAAGCCTCCTTCACCAATACCTTTTCCTTCAGTGTTTACCATGAGCAGTGAAGCATCAAGGTCAAATGCAGCACCATCTGTAGCGCGCACATCCCAACCTAAGCCCACATGCATTTTAGTTAAGCCAGGGGCTTCTTTTTCAAGGTTGACACGTCCACCTTTTAATAAACTAATTGCCATGCAATGTTCTCCTTAATTGTGGTTATATCTTTTGCTTAAGAATCAGCAGGTATTGAGTATTACACCACTTCACTTTCTTTTGAGTTTGATTCTTCTTTTTCAGGAAACACAATAGATGCTACAACACCTAATGTTATTGTGCCTAAGACAATGAACAAGCTCAGGCTATGAGAAATTTCAATGCTGAATCCCCAGATATGCTCAGCTGCCTGTGCACACAGCTTAAATGCAATGAAGAATAGAACAAATGCTACTGCTTTTTCCAGATGACATAAATATTTAGCCGCAACAGCTAACATGAAATAAAGATTACGCAAGCCTAGAATAGCAAAGATAACTGCTGCATAAATCAAGAAAGGCTCTTCTGTCACTGCAATAATCGCAGGAACTGAGTCAAATGAAAAAACAATATCACTAATCTCAATACAAATTAAGCATAAAAAGAGTGGTGTTGCATAAAAAGCCGCTTTACCGATCACATTTACACTAGGGTCATTCGCTTTAAGCTTTTCTACCTCACTATGCTTAACAAAAAAATGATTACCACTCAAGCGCGGCAACACAGGAATCAGCTTTTTCGTCCAACGCACTGACCAGTGATTAGAGTAGTCTTCCGTTTCTTCATCATCTCCACCACCTTTCAGCATCATGACAGCTGTCCAGGCAACAATTAAACCAAAAATAAACTCAACCCAGACACTTAAGCCAAATAAGGAAGTTCCTACTGCGATAAAAATTGCTCTAAATACCAAAGCTCCGATAATACCGTAGTAAAGCACTCGGTGTTGCAAAGCACCTTTGATACCAAAAGAGGCAAAAATAGCAATAAATACCATCATATTGTCTACTGACAGTGTTTTTTCCAGCACATAACCAGTCAAAAACAAATCAGCCCATTTGGCGTCATAACGAAGGTATAGATAAGCATAAAAAGCAATGGCCAGTGCAACCCAAAAAACAGACCAACCTAAAGCATCTTTAAATTTTATTTCAGTTGAATTTCGGTGACTAAATAAATCACACCAAACAGAAGCAGTCACTACTACAAACAAAACAACAACTGCTTCCAAAGGGAAACCAAATGATTCCATCGATTACTTCCTGGTTCGGGATTAATTACAACTCAAAATCTGCGGGATTTAACCCCAACTCTACAGCAATCTTCTTGGCAACTGCTTTCTCATCATTATCAAAATCACCATCAGCAGCCGCAATAGCAATAATCAAACGCATAACGGTACGACAAGCGACTTCATTACCTTTAAGCTTATTAAGCGCTTCAAACGCTTTTGACTCACCAATATCTTTATCAAACTCCAGATTCTGAACATGGTCAGAGAAAGTAGACACAACTTCTGTCGTTTTAAATACTTTTAATGCTTCATTACTCTCAATAAATTTGACCATTTTTTGCTTTTCTTCAGCATCAATCGAGCCATCAGCTAAAGCAATGAGAGCAGCCCCACCCGTTGCTGCATTTAAGAAGTTTTTATTCTTAAACTTCATTACATCATCTTTTAGTTCATTCGCTTTTTCTTTTAGTGAGTTTAAAAAGCCACTAAATCCACCTGCCATAATGTAATCCTCTAGTCAGTCTGGGTTTTGTTGTTGTGAACGCCAGGGCAACCCCCACCCATACGCTTGATCCATTGCAACCAATGAATCAAAAAACTCAACGAGCGGGGTGAGCTTATATTGTTGAGCCACTCGTTCTATCATTGCCACGGCACATAATGGTTGATCACAACGATAGGAATTAATATTTATTTGGTCTAATTTGTTAAAATCAATGCTGGCACCCAATTTATTCCATTGGCTTAACCCTTCTAAAATAAAGCAGTAAACTAAAATACGATAAGATTTATGCCAGTATTGAGTATTCAGCTGTAACTGTTGAGCGCGCTGCTCTTCATTGCTCAGCGCCTGAATATATGGCACACCATAATAGGATCCTCGCTCTTCACCGTAAGACTGAACTAAACCTCGCTGTCCATTACTCAACTCATAAAATGCACCAATCCGCATATCATTAACCGGATTAAAATCAAGTACATTATTCATGGGGTCATGGGGGTTGAGCTGGTTGTCCCAAGTGAGTGTAACCAGTAAATCTTCTGCTGAGATGGGATGAAGCACTTGTTTATTTTGTTGTGCAGATACCTGTGATTTTGCTTTATCTATCACTCCACCAGTGTTTGCTGTTGATGCAGGCTCAGTTAGGGAAATGTTATACTGCTTTTCAAGCTGAACAATCCCATCATTAAAGCCTTGGCAAACAGATCGAACTTTCCAACTTCCCTGATGGCGATAAAGCTCTGACACAATTAATAACGACTCATCACGATTGTTAGCGAGGTCAGTCTTCACCTCAAACAGTGACTGGTCAATAAGTGTATCGGTATAGATGACGGTTAGCTGACTTACCAACGTCGCCAAACTAACATCACCATAGGCGACGAACTTTATTTTATTAACTTGATCGGGCAACTCGAATGGCTGAATCAACCAAGTCATTTCATTCGTCTGATTGATACCTGTGCATTTTTCCTGAATAACCTGCTGCTGCTCATCGAGTACTAAACTCAACCACTTGACCCCCATATTACCTTCAACACGAAGGGTCACAATAGGATTATCAACTTTTGCATTTTGCCCAGGTATCAATGACTGCATGTCAGCGAATTCAGCTTTCTATGGTTGACGTTCTAAACCTTCAACTGACTAGATATAAGAGCGAGAAACCGTTTCGATAGTTTGCTCCAATCCTTGATCTCGCGTTGCTTCACCAACCGCTTTAAATTTCCAGTCTCCATCTTTTTTATACAAAATGCCGAGTACCATTGAGATAGAACCAGAAAATGAAGGGTTATTGGCAATATCATAGGTAGCTAAAATATTATTGACTCGTGAAGGCGTTCCTTCATATAAACGAATAGAAGCAAAGGGAATTGCTGCAAAATCTTGTTTTCGAAATGAATTAAGCACTACAGCAACAGCAGACACACCCTGCGGCACTTGCTGTAAGTTAATGGTAATGACTTCATTATCTAAGCCATCATCACCTTCCATATCGCCTGTTAGGTCATCACCACTATGATGAATGGAGCCACACTTACTTCTCAATTGGCCAAAATAAACGACATCGATTGGTTGTTTATTATCATTATATAAGCCTACGCTGGCATCCAGATCAACAGGTACTTTTTTCGTGCCAAAAAAGCCTTTTTTCTCAATAGCCCCCCAGTTAACTCCCACACAAATTTGTTGAAGGTTTTTACCTGCTTCTTTTTCAAGGCTAATTCGCTGACCTTTGGTTAATGAAATTGCCATATAGACTCCTTGCCCTAATCAAGTTTCATACAATAATATGAAGGCAGCACTTTGACATACCCCCTATAACTAGTCAATAAGAATAACCATGGTTACTCACTGACTTAATGATAATAATTACCTACTTAAATTCAGGGTAGACTGATACCACCAATGGGTAATACATATAATACAGTAGCCGACTTAAGAACGACTTGTGCTGAAAAAATTCGAGTTTTCTGTGACAAGCAGTGAAGCTCTTATTAAAATTGTCCCTGTTAAACCTGCCTACCACATTCGCTTATGACAAAAGTTTTACCATAAGACAGTTAAACTAACGTAAAGTTTCACTGTTTGCTTTGACATTTCGTTGTTTACTGAGCACCTGCCGGCCAGGGTAATACAGGTACAGCTGTTACACTATTTTTTGGTGATCCTTCAACCAGTTTATCGCTATAAGTCAAATAAATAATCACTTGTCGCTTGGGGTCAAAAAACCTCACCACCTGCATGGTTTTAAATAATACGGAAGTACGCTTTTTAAATACCTGCTCACCATCTAGCTTTCCTGCTTTCAGCTCATCAGACAACTGAATAGGCCCTACTTGTCGACAAGCAATAGAAGCATCAGAGGTATCTTCAGCAAAGCCTAATGAACCTGACACCCCTCCTTTTTTCGCTCGACTTAAATAACAGGTGACACCACTGACATCAGGGTCATCAAAGGCCTCAATCACAATTTTGTCATTAGCACCAAGTAACTTAAATGTTGTAGAAACTTCTCCTACTATTTCACCATAACACTGGCTGTAAAAAGCCAAGCCAAGCAGCCCCACCCCAAATGATTTTACTATCTGCGTTACTAACATTTTATTGGTTACCTTATTGCTTTATTAGCCTTTGAATACTATATCACCTTCCAGCGTTTGCAGCATTTGTCGTATTTCGTTGATAGCAGTCACCGTTAAAAAAAAAGGGCTATTTTCTGTGCCACCAATAAACTCCGTTTCATCCAGTTGTAAGCAGCGTAACCGGATAGTTTCCAGTTGTGCATTATTGTAAATAGGAATACTGATAAAAACCTGCCAGTCTTCCTCACTGGCTTCGCCATTTACGATATCGTAAAGCAAGGTTTTTACTCTAGCCCGTTCGACTCGATAACGGGGTGTTCTGACTTTAAGCAGCAGCAACAAAATGCAGCCAATGACCAAACTTGCCAACAGGATAGTAATTAGCCAAATAGCCATAAAACAGTATATATCTTAGATTTTTAGCTGAGCCAACATGACATCTTTTGCCGCATTGACTTGAATTGCTAAATAACTGCTCCCCCCTTTGTCAGGATGAAGTTTTGCCATTAAACGGCGATGAGCATCAATAATTTCTTGTTTGGTTGCAGTTTCTTTCACCCCCAGCACTTCTGCTGCTTCTGTCACAGTCATAGGCTCATTCCCACCAGCGCTACGTGAATGTGAATGGAACTGCTGTGACTGTTGCTGCTCCTGAAAAGCTTGCCACTCAGATGAACGCATTTTACTCAAATAAGTATCCAGCAATTGATGGGTGTCTTGCTCATTAGTAGGACAGTGCGAATAAAGTTCAGTCAGCTGCTCAATGGTTAGCTCACTTAGTCGTTTACCTTGGTATTGCCCCACTAAGACTTCGCCATCGATTTCACCACTGTCATGATTCAACGTCATAACTAAAAGCGGGGTACGTACTGTTGACTGTTTACCCTTTGCCTGCTGCTGCGCTCCGGCACTAGGTGTTAAAATGCTTTTGTGCTGCCATAGTTTTTGTATAAACGGCCAGTAACTTGCGAGGGAAAGGCCTTTTCTAATAAATGGAATTAATGCTGCCAATAATGCAAAAACGATAGAGAGACGACCGGTAATTACCAAATAGGCAAAAAATAACAGGCCTGTAATAATTAACGACTTCTTTAACCACTTTTTTCGGTCTTCTGGCGGCAGCTTCCGATATTTATACCAGGCTATCGAGCCGCCAATTAATGCAATAAGAATAAACAGTCGAGACAAAGCTAAATATCCTTTATTCTTTAACTTTCAATACCTATAACTCTCAATACCTACCAATTACTGACGACATGCTATTGACGGATATTGCTATTAACCACCCGATAATTGATGCTCAAGCTGCAAAACCACATCCGGCTGCCCTTTAGCAAAGTGCTGTAGCGCCTTCAACCCTCCCACTGAATAGACTGCTACGGCAGACAAAAGTGCCTGTAATTCAGCGGCACTGCCCTCATTAAACTGACAGTGAGCTCCTCCAGATACTTTCGCTATTTGTTGATAGCCTTGGGTGGCTGCCTGATCGTAGCTTTCTTGGAATAAAAATACCGGCACACCATGTAACTTAAGCCGCCCAGCCCAATTGCATAGCTCATCAATTGACTCTTCCAGGCTATCTCCCACAAAGACAATTGCCTGTAATGGTTGTTGTTTAGCTTCTGTTAAACCATGCTGCAACAGTCGACTAATTTGGGTATAGCCACCGATGCACGACACCTGATTCATTTCTGCAAGCAAGGCTTCTGTTGAGTGTAGCCAGGGGCTAGCATGGAACTGGCTAAAACCACGGTAGTAGCAAAGCTGTACGGCTAACTGGCCAAGCGCTTGGGTTTCCGCAAACATCTTGCCTTGCAGATGACAAGCACGATCCCAAGTCGCTTCACGGCTGGCAGTAGCATCTAAGGCAAAAATCAAGCGACCTTTCTCGGTAGCTCGGGTCGCTGGCAGCTGTTCTGCTTGCTGAATAAAGTCAGCTATTGCCTTACTGCTTGAAGGGGTTACTGGTAAATGATCATCTTTATGGTCAGCCATGAAAGCCTCTTACAGCGTTACCTCTCTATAAGAGTAAGATATGGCCACCAATAAAGACAAAATCAAGGGTAGTGAAATAGATGTTTATTTTTTTATTGTTGGAAAAGCTAATTAACAAAGCACCACGTTAACCGCTAATCCACCTAATGCGGTTTCTTTGTACTTCGATTGCATATCCATTCCCGTTTGCCGCATGGTTTCAATCACGCTATCTAAGGCTACCCGGTGAGTACCATCCCCCCGTAATGCTAACCGGGCTGCATTCACTGCTTTAACGGCTCCCATAGTATTCCGTTCAATACAAGGGATTTGCACTAACCCCCCAATAGGATCACAGGTCATGCCCAAACTATGTTCCATACCAATTTCAGCAGCATTTTCCACCTGTTCAGCACTTCCCCCTAATACCGCAGCCAATGCGCCGGCAGCCATTGAGCAAGCCACGCCAATCTCTCCTTGGCAACCTACTTCTGCGGCAGAAATAGAAGCATTCTTTTTATACAACATGCCAATAGCCGCTGCCGTAGCCAAAAAGTCATAAAGCCCTTGCTGATTGGAGCCAGGCACAAATCGCATGTAATAACTTAATACGGCTGGAATCACTCCTGCGGCACCGTTGGTGGGTGCTGTCACTACTCGGCCACCGGCAGCATTTTCTTCATTGACGGCTAAAGCAAATAAGCTAATCCAGTCCATTACCGTTAATGGGTCTTTCAATGAGTCCTCAGGGCGACTGCAGAGCTCTTTATGTAACTTAGGTGCTCGTCGCTGTACATTTAAGCCACCAGGCAGCACACCTTCTGTTCTACAACCACGCTCTATACAATCATGAAAGACCTGCCAGGTTGTTTCCAGCTGTTGCTCAACAGCTGCCATAGAGCCTTGCAGTACTTCTTCATTGGCAAACACCAGTTGTGCAATAGATAAGTTATGCTGTTTGCACAGCTTCAGTAACTCTTCTCCGGTATGAAAAGGAAATGGAACCTCTATGTCTGTTGTAACAGGTGCTGTGGCAGAGAGTTCATCTTTGCTAACAACAAAACCACCACCTACGGAGAAAAATTGATCGTGATGGAGGACCAGCCCATTGGCATCGTAAAGGCTTAGCGCAATACCATTAGGATGCTCAGGCAAAAAAGTCTCATTATGAAACTCAATGGCCTGGTCAGGGTTGAAAGTAATCTCGTGCTTGCCTGCCAGCATCAAGCGATGAGTAGCACTGATTTCATCCAGCTTGGCTGCAACCTGTTGAGGGTCAACCTGATCAGGGCGTTCCCCTAACAACCCAAGCAATACTGCCGTATCAGTACCATGGCCTTTGCCAGTAAGTGCCAAAGAGCCATACAAGGCAACTTTCACCTTAGAGACTTGATCCAGACAATCTTTGCTATCTGCTAAAAATCGATACACTGCCCACATCGGTCCCACTGTATGGGAGCTGGATGGGCCAATACCAATTTTAAAAAGATCAAAAATACTTAATATACTGTTCTCACTCATACAGCTAACCAATGCCCTTTAGATGAAGCACTTATCATTTTAATTTAGACCTTTAGCTTAGGACTTTTTTCAACAATCGGCCTAGCCCACTGCGACTTTCTATACTCATGTGCACGCCATGCTTGATTACAAGCAATGTGTATTTACGATGAAATAATCAAGCGTCGCAAAAGCAGCGCACTGTTGTTTTAATTCAGTTGTTGTAAAAAGCAGTTGTAAAAAACAAAGGAAGTAATAAAAGAAAAGAATGTAATGAAGTGATATGCCGATTGCACTTAGCTAAAAAAAAAGGGTCTATCGAAATAGACCCTTTTGCATTGTTTGGCGGAGAGGCAGGGATTCGAACCCTGGGTGGGCTATTAACCCACGCCGGTTTTCAAGACCGGTGCTTTCAACCGCTCAGCCACCTCTCCAAACTGTTTGGGTGCCCCCGAACTTGGTGGCAGATAATACCGGATTTTTTTTCAGAGTCAACGGCTAATTGCTTGATTTTACCTGTGACAGAGGTATGATTTTCTACAAAGGCATTTTTTGCTTGTTTTATAAACAAAACAGGAGTTTATCGTGTTAGAAAATAATCAATATGCAACTGCAGCTGCCTCTAAAGAGGCATCGATTATTCAAACCAACAAGGTGTTGAAAAACACTTATATTTTACTCAGCCTATCTCTGGGCTTTGCCGCGGTCTGTGCTTTTATTTTCCGTAATGCGCCCATGATCAACCCTTGGCTGTTTTTGGGTGGCTTCATTGGGTTGTCTTTCCTAGCCCAAGCACTGTGTCGAAGCGTGTGGGGAATTGCCGCTGTTTTTGCTTTCACCGGCTTTGTCGGCTTCGCACTCGGCCCGATTCTCAATATGTTTATGAGTAGCGGCCAAGGTACGGCTATTGTGATGAATGCGTTAGGTGGTACGGCTGTGATCTTCCTGGCACTATCAGGTTATGCACTGGTTAGCCGTCGTGACTTTTCATTCTTACGCGGCTTTATCTTCGCCGGTGCTATTGTATTGCTAGCAGCGGTAGTGATGTCATTGATCTTTGACATCAGCGGCTTTCAGCTAGCCATTTCCTGTGCCTTCATGGTATTTGCCAGCGCTCTGATTCTCTACCAAACAGGTGAAATCATCCACGGTGGTGAAACCAACTACATTTTAGCGACCATTACGCTGTTCGCTTCTATCTATAACTTGTTTATTGCTTTGCTGCATATTTTCTCAGCTTTGTCAGGTGACGACTAAACCTTAAGAAGATATGCTAAAACCCTGCAACTGCAGGGTTTTTTTTGGCCTAATGAATTAAGATGGAGTGATAGAGTTAATTCCAAATGAAATTTACTTTACTTATCACAGGCGCACCTTATAACAGCGAAGCACCTTATACAGCCCTTCACTTTGCTAAAGCGGCACTAAAAGGGGGCCACAGTATTTATCGACTATTTTTCTATCAGGATGGGGTTCACTGTGGTAATAGTCTGGTCACCCCTCCACAAGACGAGCTTAATTTACCCAAAGAATGGAGCCAGTTTATTCAACAAAATAAGCTTGATTGTGTCGTTTGTATTGGGGCTGCGTTACGCCGAGGGGTTATTGATGAGCAAGAGCAAAACCGTTACGAGTTACCTGCTGCCAATCTACATAAAAATTGGCCACTTTCTGGCTTAGGGCAGCTGATTGAGGCCACCCAGCACTCTGACCAGGTGATTACCTTTGGTGCTTAAGTGTAAGGATATTACCCCAATGAAAAGTCTTTGTATTATCTCTCAGCAGTCGCCTTATACTTCTCCACGAGCCAAAGAAGCGCTGGATGCTGCGCTAGTTGCCGCCACGTTTGATATTCCCACCACTTTGGTATTACTAGGTGATGGCGTTTTTCAAGCCATTGAAGCGCAAGCTGGTGAGCAAATTCAACAAAAGAACCTGGGTAAGCAGCTAGCTGTACTGCCAATGTACGATATCAAAACACTCTATGTATCTACACAAGACCTTAACCAGCGAGGCCTTAAACCAGAGCAGCTGATGGACAATGTACAGGCGCTCCCAGGCGAACAAATCAGTGAATTAATTCGTCAGCAGGATATGGTAATTTCTTTATAAGCCCATGATTTTACACACACTTAACCAACACTCTGAATTATTGGTCCGTAGCTGCTTAAATACGATTGCCTCTGGTGATAGTCTGTTATTGATTGAAAATGCTGTTTACCTAGGCATTGAGGAAAGCTTTTCTACATCACCAATGGCAATGCGCACAGACATCAACTTGTATGCACTGATACCCGACTGCGAAGCCAGGGGGATCAGCCCCCTATTATTTCCTGGATTTGATTTGATTGACTACCCTGGCTTTGTCAAACTATGCACCGAACATAAGCAAGTGATTAGCTGGTATTAATATGCAGTGTCTAACCGTGTTAGATAAAACGATTCCATTAGATAAGGAAGGTTATTTAAAACAGCTTTCAGACTGGGATCAGACGGTAGCAGAGGCTCTGGCTGAACAAGAAGGGCTGGAGTTGAGTGACCGCCATTGGGAAATCATTCATGCCTTGCGGGATTTTTACCAGCAATTTGAGCAATCACCTGCCATGCGGCCTTTTGTTAAGCATATTGCTAATAGCCTGGGCAAAGACAAAGGCAACTCTATTTACCTGATGCAACTGTTTCCAGGCAGCCCTGCCAAACTAGCTGCTAAAATCGCTGGCCTACCAAGGCCGACTAATTGCTTTTAATTTAATGGTTCAGTGTTAGGGCTACATAAACGATTACTGAACACGCAGACAGCTTATTGCTCCTGCATAAGCTGCATTCCCATCATCCCTGATGGTCACTGCTCTAATCAGCATCCCTGCCTCATAAGGTTCAGTAATCATTTATCTAGCCCTCTAGCTAGCTATTATTTTGTCTCCGCAGAAAACCAAGCTAGCTTACTCCGTAAGGACACAACCTCTCCCACTATTATCAACGTAGGCGGCTTAACTTCCTGATCTTTAATAACAGCTTCAATTGTTGCTAACGTACCCGTATAAACCCGCTGTTTTTGGGTAGTGCCTTGTTGAACTAAAGCTATAGGCGTATTTGAGCTGCGACCATGATTTTGTAATTGCTGACAAATGGTGCCCAGCCCCATCAAGCCCATATAAAACACCAAGGTTTCAGCAGGGTTACTAAACTGCTGCCAAGGAAGTTCAAGTTGACCTTCTTTCATATGGCCGGTAATAAATCGTACTGACTGTGCATAGTCTCGATGGGTCAACGGAATTCCCGCATAACTGGCACACCCAGAAGCAGCGGTAATGCCTGGTACCACCTGAAAAGGAATACCTGCTTCAGCCAGCTGATCAATTTCCTCTCCTCCTCGACCAAAGATAAAAGGGTCGCCACCTTTTAGCCGTAACACTCGTTTACCCTGTAGTGCCAAATCAATCAGCCGTTGATTAATTTCTTCTTGAGGGAGTGCATGATTAGAACGCGCTTTTCCAACATAGAGCCGATCAGCATCACGTCGTACCAGTTCCAGCACTTCTGGAGAAACAAGACGGTCATATAACACCACATCTGCTTGTTGCATTAGCCGTAAAGCACGAAATGTCAGCAAGTCAGGATCACCCGGTCCCCCGCCAACTAGATAAACCTCACCAAGCTTATTGGGTTTAGCTTCTGCAAGCGTCTCTTCTAGTTGCCGCTCTGCTTCCTCAAATTGACCAGCAAAAACTCGCTCAGCAATGGGGCCAGTAAGCACTTTTTCCCAAAAATAACGCCGATCGTTAATGGTACTGAATTGCTGCTTCACTTTTTCTCGGAATTTACCCGCTAATGCTGCCAACTGGCCATAACGATGAGGAATAAGCGTTTCAATCTTGCCACGCAATAAGCGGGCTAAGACAGGCGCAGCTCCGCCACTGCTGATGGCAATGGTTAAAGGGGCTCGATCGATAATCGCTGGAAAAGTGACTGTCGATAAGGCTGGTTGGTCAACAACATTAACAGGGATATTGGCTTGTTGGGCTAACTGGGAAACTTGCTGATTGACTTGCTGGTCATTGGTGGCCGCCACCACTAATGCATAAGGCAGATGCTGTATATCCTGTGGGTTAAAGCACCTGAGATGACATTGACTGCCTTGCCTTAAAACCTGACTTTGTAAATGATCATTAATTTGGGGGGCAACCACAATTAACTCCGCCCCAGCTTGCAACAGAAGATGCGCCTTACGACTGGCTACATCTCCCCCACCGACTAGCAAGCAAGGACGATCGGTTAAATTATGAAATAAAGGCAGTTGATCCATTGAAATACCCACTCACTCAATTAGGCTTCTATTGTGTCGAAGCCTAACTGCTTCAGCAAATGAGCTTTTGATCTAAGCTAATTACCTTGCTTTTAATTCGTTTATTTTTTTATTCAATCACCTCAAGTCCGCCCATATAAGGTTGCAACACTTTTGGTATATGGACCCGGCCCGTTTCGTCCTGGTAGTTTTCCAATACGGCAATTAAGGTACGTCCTACTGCCAGGCCAGAGCCATTTAAGGTATGCAACAGTTCAGGCTTACCCGTTTCAGGGTTTCGCCAACGAGCTTGCATCCGGCGGGCTTGGAAATCCAGGGTATTACTGCAAGAAGAAATTTCCCGATATTTATGTTGGCCTGGCAGCCATACCTCAATATCATAAGTTTTCGTGGCACCAAAACCTAAGTCGCCACCACACAGGCTGACAACCCGGTAAGGTAGCTCCAATAATTGGAGAATTTTTTCCGCATTACCAATCAACTCTTCCAGGGCAGCAAAAGACGCATCTGGCTTAACAATATGGAGCAGTTCAACCTTATCAAACTGATGCTGACGAATCATGCCTCGGGTGTCACGACCGGCACTACCCGCCTCGCTACGAAAACAAGGTGAATGACAAACAAACCGCATCGGCAGCTGGTCTGCATCCACAATTTCGTCCCGCACCATGTTAGTGACAGGCACCTCTGCCGTGGGAATTAAGTAATAATCTTTACCGCTGTCAGGATCATGCTCAATTTTAAATAAATCTTCACCAAACTTTGGTAACTGCCCAGTGCCTTTTAGCGTGTCATCATTAACAATATACGGCACATATATTTCTTCATAGCCATGCTCATTAGCATGAGTATTCATCATAAACTGGGTCAACGCGCGGTGTAGTTTGGCAATAGGTCCACGCAAAACAATAAAGCGAGAGCCAGTTAATTTTGCTGCGGAATTAAAGTCCATCCAACCCTGTTTTTCTGCAAGAGCTTCGTGATCCTTCGGTTCAAAATTAAATTGCTTGGGCTCACCCCAACGACGAATTTCTTCATTATCATCTTCGGTTTCCCCTTCAGGCACAGACTCGTGGGGAATGTTGGGAACACCCAGCATCAAGTCCTGCCATTGAGCTTGCACTTCATGGAGTTCTGCTTCTGCTTTTTTGACTTCTTCAGCTAAGCGATCCATCTCAGCTTTTAACTCTGAGATATCTTCACCTTTCGCTTTTAGTTGGCCAAACTTTTTCGATCCAACTTTACGCTCATTTTGTAATTGTTGAGTCCGTACTTGAATTTCTTTACGGCGACTCTCTAACGACTCAACCAAACTAACGTCGAGTTGAAAGCCACGGCGTTTAAGTTGCTCCGCCACTTCTGCTGGACGGGTGCGAACAAGTTTTGGATCTAACATGAGCGTTAATTACCTTATTTATAAATTCAGGTTTTGTTGATAATTCAGTAATGATCTGCCCGGCTGTTAAAACAACAAAGTTATCTACAGCAGCTAATCAAGCAAACTTTGTGCAGCAACCAGCCCTAACCAAGTGGCTAATAAACACAATACGACACTTCCTACCATATAGCTTAATGCAATCCAAGGCTCACCATTTTGGATCACTCGAAAAGCATCCAGTGAAAAGGTAGAAAATGTCGTAAAAGCGCCTAAAAAGCCAACAATTAAGCCATTGCGCCAAGCTGGCTGCAATTGTAAACGTTCTACCAAAATAAAATAAGCGATACCAATAAAAAAAGAGCCCAGCACGTTTACTACCAGAGTAGGAAGCGGAAAAAACTTTCCCCCTAACTGTTGATAGCCCCAATAAACCAAAAACCGTGCAATGGCCCCTAAGGCACCACCACAGGCAACTGAGATCATCTGTTGTAGCATGGTAATTAAACTATTAATTGGAGTTGCTAATCAGAATAACGTTGCTGCTCACTAAGCTGATCCCATTCAGCCAGCTGCATCAGCTTTTGTTTAATCTTTTGTTCTAGACCACGATCAACGGGTTGATAAAACTGCGTACCGACCATTTCTGGGGGAAAATACTGCTCACCTGCCGCATAGGCATTGGGTTCATCATGGGCATAACGATACTCAGCACCATGGCCTAACGACTTCTGTAGTTTCGTGGGTGCATTACGTAAGTGGATTGGCACTTCGTAATCAGGTAATTCTTTAACTGCTGCACAAGCTTTTTTATAGGCAACATAAGCGGCATTACTTTTTGGTGCACAAGCACAATAGGTAATCGCTTGCGCAACGGCCAGTTCGCCTTCAGGACTGCCTAAGCGTTCTTGCACATCCCAAGCAGATAAACAAACAGACAGGGCTCTTGGATCAGCATTACCAATATCTTCACTGGCCATTCGCACTACCCGTCGAGCAATGTACAACGGGTCACACCCACCATCTAACATTCTGGCATACCAATACAAAGCGGCATCCGGTGATGAACCTCTGACCGCTTTATGCAGGGCCGATATTTGATCGTAAAAAACATCGCCGCCTTTATCAAAGCGCTTAGGTAAATCAGCAATAACCGGCTTAATTTGTTCAGCAGTTATTGTTGAGTTGTCTTCCGCTAAATCAGCGACCACTTCCAGCACATTAAGTAGCCGCCGAGCATCCCCATTGGCTGCCATCAGTAACAAGGCTTGAGCCTCTGGGCAAATACTGAGCTGCTTTTTACCGATACCCCGCTCTCGATCAGTCAGTGCCTGCATTAACAGCTGCTCTAACTGCGCATCTTCCAGAGGTTTTAAGGTATAGACCCTGGCTCGGGATAACAAAGCATTATTTAATTCAAAGGCTGGGTTTTCAGTGGTAGCGCCAACAAAAACAATAGTGCCATCTTCCACATAAGGTAAAAAAGCATCTTGCTGGGCTTTATTAAAGCGATGGACTTCATCAACAAATAAGATAGTCGGCTGCTGACGCATTTTTGCCTGCTGGACAGCCTCTCGAATATCTTTAACGCCTGCCAATACCGCTGAAAGGGTTTGGAAGTGGGCTTTAGTATATTCTGCTACCAATTTGGCTAATGTGGTTTTACCCACCCCTGGAGGCCCCCACAACACCATGGAATGTAGCTGGCCCTGACGGATTGCTTCACCAAGCGGCTCACCAGGCCCTAACAAGTGAGCCTGGCCTACATATTCATCTAAAATACGCGGCCGCATTCGCGCAGCCAGTGGCTGCCAGGGCAACGACTGGTCTGCAAACAGATCGGACATAAATTACTCTTCGATTACATCAGCACTTTTCAGCACATCCGCTGGCAATTTAAATTGGCTCGGTTTAATTGGCTGGTTAGTACTGATCTCTGTAAAATCAATGGTGGTATGGGCGCCTAGTGAGTCAGTCAGTTTCATATTGGCTAATACCCCATCGTTAAAACTTAACCGCAAGGCTTCGAAAACACTGTCTTTTGCTTTAGGCGTTAGTTTGAAATTAGCGTCTTGCTTAGTGCTTTTTCCAATTTTCACCACTTCAAAATTATCCGCCAGTTTTTTTACATCACCGCTCAGTAATAATGCTGGAGTACTGCTCACTTGCTTATCCAGCTTTTGTACAGTGACTTGCTCCAGGTCGGGATCATACACCCACACTTTTACACCATCAGAAATAACAAGCTGGGGAAAGGGCCCTGTCACTTCCCAGCGAAACTGATTAGGCCGACTCACAGCCACCTGGCCTTCGGATTTTTGAGTTCGATTACCAGCGGCATTCAATGTGGTTTGATGAAATTTCGCAGTAATGGAATGGGACTTTTCCAAGAGTTTATTTAATGACTCAACGGCTTGCTGATCAGCAACAGTCGCTGTAGCCAGACAACAGCCGACGACGGCTAACATAAATTGTTTCAACACAGTAAACCTTTTCAACAGCTGATTTATTAATCGGTAACAGGAGCTGGTGCAATGACTTCACGAGAACCATTGCTACCCATTGGGCTAACAACACCCGCTGCCTCCATTGCCTCAATCATTCGGGCAGCTCGGTTATACCCGATTTTAAGGCGTCGTTGCACAGAAGAAATGGAAGCACGCCTTGATTCTGTGACAAATGCAACAGCCTCATCATAAAGTGGGTCTTGTTCACTGTCATCCGAATTTTCCGCAGCAATGCCTGGCACATCAGCATCCCCCCCCTGTAAGACCTCCTCCAGATAATCAGGTTCTGATCGAGCTTTCCAGTCAGCCACCACGCGATGCACTTCATCATCGGATACAAATGCCCCGTGCACCCGAATTGGCACACCCGTACCTGGCG
The DNA here is from genome assembly GCF_028858535.1 of Spartinivicinus poritis. Taxonomy (NCBI): domain Bacteria; kingdom Pseudomonadati; phylum Pseudomonadota; class Gammaproteobacteria; order Oceanospirillales; family Zooshikellaceae; genus Spartinivicinus; species Spartinivicinus poritis. The sequence continues at coordinate 172,923 of NZ_JAPMOU010000005.1, read as the reverse complement.
GAAGGTACAGCATGTCTCCATGTCCTAGCAGCTGTTCAGCTCCCCCCTGATCAAGAATGGTGCGAGAGTCTATTTTCGAAGATACCTGGAAACTGATTCGCGTTGGGATATTCGCCTTGATTAACCCAGTAATCACATCCACTGATGGTCGCTGAGTGGCCAGAATCATATGGATACCTGCTGCCCGTGCTTTCTGTGCAAGACGCGCAATCAGTTCTTCAACCTTTTTGCCGACGATCATCATCATGTCAGCAAACTCATCAATCACTACCACAATAAATGGCAGCGCCTCTAGCCCTGGCGCATGATCATCTTCACTGACAGGCTGGTGGAGTGGGTCTGGAATTGGTTCTCCCGACTTAATCGCATCCTTAACCTTCCGGTTAAAGCCAGCAATGTTTCGCACCCCCAACTTGGCCATTAGCTTATAGCGGCGCTCCATCTCTGCCACACACCAACGCAACGCATTAGAAGCTTCTTTCATATCGGTTACGACAGGCGCGAGCAGGTGGGGAATACCCTCATAGATGGAAAGCTCCAACATCTTTGGATCCACCATAATCAGCCGCAGCTCTTCGGGTGAAGCCTTAAACAACATACTCAACAGCATGCTATTAACCCCAACTGACTTACCCGAGCCAGTGGTACCGGCCACCAACAAATGAGGCATTTTAGCCAAATTCACCACCACCGCTTGTCCTGAAATATCATGCCCTAACGCCAGGCTTAACGGTGAATCAGAGGCTTGATAAGCTTTAGAGTTAATGACCTCACCAAAATAGACAATTTCCCGATCTTCATTAGGAATTTCAATACCAACAACAGACTTACCAGGAATCACTTCCACCACCCGAACACTAACCACTGCTAATGAACGAGCCAAATCTTTGGCCAGGTTGGTGATTTTGCTAACTTTAACCCCAGGTGCAGGTTGAATTTCAAATCGCGTAATAACAGGCCCAGGGTGAACTGCTACCACTTCAGCCACCACGTTGAAGTCTTTCAACTTGACTTCAAGCAACTCCGACAAGGTTTCTAGATCTTCTTCGGAAAAGCCTTTGCGATTTGTCGCATCAGGCTCATCTAATAAAGTAGCGGCTGGCATATCGCCAGATACCTGACCAGCATATTGAACATTACGGCGCTTTTGGCTTTTTGGCTGCGGCGCGCTAGCTGGTGTAACCGCTTGAGTGGGTGGAGAGATTAAGATAGGAGATCGTTTACTCCCCTCCCCTACCTCATCAATATTATCTTCAATATCGCCATCAAACTCCGGTTCCTGACGCTTCTTTCGCTTACGCTTCGGTTTGACAGGCTGTTCCATCACTGCTTTTTTTTCAAATTTGGGTCGACGTTTCCAGGCTAGCTTACAGCCATGCACCACCAGGGCCAGAAAGTCCAACACCACTCGTCCAGTGACATCCATCAGCCGCAACCAGGATAAATCAGTAAACACAGTGACCCCCACTAAGAAGCAAGTCACCAACACTAATGTAGAACCAATCACATTAAAGGCAGGGAGAGTATGCTTGATAATAACCGTACCCAGGATGCCACCCGAAGAAGCAGGTAATTGCTCGGCAGCAGGCATAGCAAAATGCAGAGAAGCCAGGGAGGCCCCTGTAGCGACTGTGACGATCAGCCCTAAGGCGCGCAACGTCCATAAGAGTCCATTAAACTCAACGGGTCGGTGCCGAAAACGAAACACTTGCCAGGCTTTAATGGCAAGTAGCAGTGGGAATAAGAAGGCAAAGTATCCAAAGAGTGACAGTAACAAATCAGCAAACCAGGCCCCTGAAGCACCAACTGCATTTTGCACCGGCTGACCATTACCTGTATGAGACCAACCAGGGTCAGTGGGACTATAGGTGAATAATGCCATCAGCAAATAAACACAGGTTGCCACCAAGGCAATTAATATGCCCTCTTTCAGCCGTGCAACAAATGAAATGCTGGGAATTGTAATAGTATCGTTAGCTCGAGTTTTCGTGCTTTTCAATAGCCTACCCTTCCTCAAAAAAGCTTATATAATAATAGCTTAGCAAGTTATTGCCCACCACTACATTAACTATACGCGCCTAAATTATTGAATAATTTAGTGTTTATATTAGCAAATCTGTTTTGTAGCCCAGATCTCTCAACCAGCCGTTACTAGTACAACATAAACAAGGCGAGTGGCTTTAACTGACAAAAAAGTGTCACAGGAACGGGCGCCTTGGAACAAACATCTAACAAGTTATTTCGTGCACGCCCCCTTATAAGACACTAAATTTATACTTCTCGAAAAACCAGCAAGCAATATTCAAGCTAAAATTGCCAATGTCCCTTTTGGCTGTTAGGGTGCCGCAAATAACAAGAAATGAAGCTGACTTACATTGGTATATATGGCGCAAATTCCTTGGCTTAACGATTATCCAGTTAAATTTCCACCGGTGAGTGATGCCTTAGACTACCCTGACGGTCTATTGGCAGCAGGGGGAAACCTCTCCATTAGCACTCTACTGGAAGCCTATCGCCATGGTATTTTCCCCTGGTTTAGTGAAACTGAACCCATTCTCTGGTGGTCACCTAATCCACGCATGGTGTTACTGCCTGAAGAGCTAAAAGTGTCTCGAAGCTTACGTAAGTTCATCAAGAGAAAGCCTTTTACAATCACCTGTGACCAGGCTTTTTCCCAGGTTATGCAGGCTTGTGCTGAACCACGGAAAGAAAGCAGTGGTACCTGGATTAGTGATGAAATGTACACTGCTTACAATGAGCTGCATTTATCAGGACATGCTCACTCTATTGAGTGCTGGCAAAATGATTCTCTAGTAGGTGGGCTCTATGGTGTCGCTATCGGCTCAGTCTTTTTTGGTGAGTCTATGTTCAGCCGAGCAACCAATGCCTCGAAAGTCGCGCTCTACTATTTGGTGGAGCAGCTGAAGCAATGGAACTTTCCACTCATTGATTGTCAGGTTTATAGTGAGCACTTGGCTAGTTTAGGCGCGAGACCTATTTCCAGGGAGCTGTTCGTTGACTATCTTAATCAATATTGTTGTCATACATCCGTGACGAACTGGAAAGAATTTCACACCACGTTGCTGGGTGAGAGCACATGAGTAACCTGAAAGCATTAAAATTCTACGCCACCCAGCCCCATACTTGCAGTTACTTACCTGAGCAGCAAGCCACCACACTTTTTCTTGACCCTGATATTATTATTTCCAAGCCACTTTATAGCCAGTTGACCGACTTAGGCTTTCGGCGCAGTGGCCAGCATTTATATCGTCCTCACTGCGAGGCTTGCTGTGCTTGTACACCGGTGCGAGTAAAGGTTGATGAATTCAAACTCAAACGACGATTTCAACGAATCTTAAAGGTTAACCACGCCATTACCCTGGAAATCCGCCCATCCCGCTATTGCAACGAATATTATGACTTGTATGCCCGCTACATTGAAGCCAGACATGCTGATGGCGATATGTTCCCTCCCACTAAAGAGCAATTTAACTCTTTTCTAGTCGGCGATTGGTCGTTTTGTAAGTTTATGGAGTGCCGTTTAAACGATAAGCTAGTGGCTGTTGCCGTGATGGATGAGCTGGCCAAAGGTTTATCCGCCATTTATACCTTCTTTGAGCCCGGTCTTACCAAACACAGCTTAGGTACTTACTGTATCCTACAACAAATTCGCTTGGCCAAATCCTTGGGTTTGCCCTATGTTTATCTGGGCTACTGGATCAAAGAGTGCCAAAAAATGAGCTATAAAACTGAATTCAGACCATTAGAAATCTATCTGGATCATCAATGGTTAACTGTTTTATAAAACGGTTGCAATATAATTTATAGCTTCATTATCTATTGCGATTTTCACCACGATTATAGTCAAAAGTATAAAGGGCTAGCCCAAAGTATAAAGAAGTGGGTGCTGTCTCCTATAAATAAAGGCATTTAAAGTGTTTATGATAAAAAAATTAGTTTTCTAGACCTTTATAGCCTTTACTTCTAGACTAGTTTTCAGGCAGAATGCAGCCCGTTTTACCAGAAGCTATCTTGATATAAATCAGCTAGCTTATATTGAGACTATATCAAGCTAGCTGATTTATACTGAAGTTAGCTTCTCAGCTAATCAACGCATTGAGGTGCTAAGCCGAATGGCAAAAGAAGACTCTATTGAAATGGAAGGCACTGTGATTGACACTCTGCCAAACACCATGTTTCGTGTAGAACTTGAAAATGGTCATGTAGTGACTGCCCATATCTCTGGAAAAATGCGCAAAAACTACATTCGCATTTTAACTGGCGACAAAGTGAGGGTTGAGCTGACCCCTTACGACTTAAGCAAAGGTCGTATTACTTACCGTGCCCGTTAATTCAATCTGCTAAGTCCAGATCACTGCTTCAGAGCCAGATTACGAGGGCAGCTTTTACGCTGCCTCATAATCCAATGCCAACATACCGTCCTTAACTGAGACAACAACCTTACCGCCGTTACTGGCTAGCTGCCCAAACAGAATTTCTTCTGCCAATGGTTTTTTCAGATTCTCTTGAATCACCCGCGCCATTGGCCGCGCACCCATTTGCTTGTCATAGCCTTCCTGAGCCAACCAGGCACGAGCACTCTCATCAACCTCTAGCAACACTTTCTTGTCATCAAGTTGAGTTTGTAGTTCCGTTAAGAACTTATCAACCACATGCTTGATCACATCTGGGTCTAAATTACCAAACTGGATAATAGCATCTAAGCGGTTACGAAATTCTGGCGAGAACGTCTTTTTAATCGCTTCCATTCCATCAGTTGAGTGATCTTGCTCAGTAAACCCAATGGACGCTCGACTAACCGTTTCAGCCCCAGCATTGGTTGTCATCACAATAATCACATTACGAAAATCTGCTTTACGACCGTTGTTGTCTGTTAATGTGCCATGATCCATCACTTGCAATAGTAAGTTAAATACCTCTGGATGGGCCTTTTCTATCTCATCCATTAATAAGACACAATGAGGCTGCTTGTTGATCGCCTCAGTTAATAGACCACCTTGGTCGTATCCAACATAACCGGGTGGAGCACCAATCAGCCGTGAAACGGTATGCCGCTCCATATACTCAGACATATCGAATCGAACTAGCTCAATACCCAGCACCTCAGCCAACTGACGACTGACTTCAGTCTTACCTACACCTGTAGGCCCTGCAAATAGAAAAGCCCCTACAGGACGCTCTGGTGCCTTTAAACCAGCACGAGACATTTTGATCGCAGTGGCCAACGAGGTAATGGCTTCATCCTGACCAAACACCACCATTTTCAAGTTGCGTTCGAGTTTTTCTAAAATTTCCTTATCCGAAGCGGATACATTTTTTGGTGGAATCCGAGCAATTTTGGCAACAATCGACTCAATATCTCCAACGCCAATGGTTTTCTTCCGCTTATTTTCAGGCTGCAAGCGCTGATAAGCCCCAGCCTCATCAATGACATCAATCGCTTTGTCTGGCATATGCCGATCATTAATATAGCGATCAGCTAACTCTGAAGCCGCCCGCAGTGCAGTTTCTGTGTATTTAATACAGTGGTGCTCTTCGAACTTTGGTTTTAGCCCTTTGAGGATATGGAAAGTATCCTCCACATTAGGCTCATTAATATCGACCTTTTGAAAGCGCCGTGCCAATGCCCGATCTTTTTCAAAAATACCGCGAAACTCTTGAAACGTGGTTGAGCCAATGCAGCGAAGCTCACCAGAGGTCAGTAATGGTTTCAGTAAGTTAGAGGCATCCATCACTCCACCTGATGCCGCCCCTGCACCAATAATGGTATGGATTTCATCAATAAATAAAATGGCATGGGCTTTTTTACGAAGCTCTGCCAGCAACTGCTTGAACCGCTTTTCAAAATCACCACGATACTTGGTACCTGCAAGCAAGGCACCCAAGTCTAATGAGTAAATGGTGGCATCTGATAAAATATCAGGGACTTCTTCATCAACAATACGCTTGGCAAGCCCTTCAGCAATCGCTGTTTTACCAACGCCCGCCTCACCCACTAATAATGGGTTATTTTTACGGCGACGAGTCAAAATTTGCGCTACTCGCTCCAGCTCTTGATCTCTCCCCACCAAAGGATCAATCCGACCAGCTTTAGCCTGCTCATTCAGATTAGTGGCAAAGTTCTCTAGTGGATTCGATGAAGTGCCTGTTTCTGTTGCTGCCTCATCATCTCCTTGCTCATGACCAATTTCCTCTTGGTCACTACTTGCGCCTGATACTTTGGAAATACCATGAGCAATAAAATTAACCACATCTATCCTGGCGATATTTTGTTGTTTGAGGAAGTAAACCGCTTGACTCTCTTGCTCACTAAAAATGGCGACCAATACATTGGCGCCTGTTACTTCCTTTTTTCCCGAACTTTGCACATGAAATACAGCTCGTTGCAATACCCGCTGAAACCCCAGCGTAGGCTGAGTTTCTCGATCATCTTCATTACTAGGAATTAAGGGCGTGGTTGAGTCGACGAAGTCAGTTAAGTCCCTGCGTAAGCGATCCATATCAGCACCACAAGCCTTCAACACCTTGGCTGCTGCATCGTTATCCAGCAGCGCCAACAGTAGATGCTCCACCGTCATAAACTCATGACGTTTGGCACGAGCATCCTTGAAGGCATGGTTCAAGGTCACTTCGAGGTCTTTATTCAACATATCGTTGGTACCTTAGGTTCCGCTGATTAATTAGCTTTCTCAATGTTGCACAACAGAGGGTGCTGGCTCTCTTTTGAATATTGATTCACCTGCTCTGCTTTAGTTTCAGCAACATCTTTTGTAAACACTCCACAAACCCCCTTCCCTTGTGTGTGGACTGTTAGCATGACCTGAGTAGCTTTCTCCCAGTTCATATTAAAAAACAACTGTAGTACTTCAACAACGAAGTCCATTGGGGTGTAATCATCATTGATGAGTACTACTTTGTACATAGCGGGTGGTTTTAAAGCAGGCTTTGCCGGCGCCACCACAACTTGTCCGTCCTCGTCTAGATCGCCGGTTCCATCCTCACTATCTAATGTTAGACGAAGTTCTTTTAATTTACCCATCGTTAATACTCAACCCTATTCACAAGAAAAATTATTCTATGGAATTCTTATTATGATAACTCTGTTAATCGAAATTTTGCAGCTTTGAACTACTTGACATAAGTCTTCTCTTGTTAAACACTAGTTTTAAAACCATCATTGATGGTTTTTTTCGTTTATGTTGCCTAGGGACAAGGTGACATAGTGTTGTAGGAACTACTCCAATTAGGAGTTTATCGCAGAGGGAATTAAGCATGCCAACAGGTAAAGTGAAATGGTTTAATAATGCCAAAGGGTATGGGTTTATTTTACCAGAGGACAGTGACGAAGACCTGTTTGTGCACTACTCATCGATTGAGATGGATGGTTACAAAACCTTAAAAGCAGGCCAACCCGTCAACTTTGATATCCTTCAAGGCCCGAAGGGATTGCATGCCATTAATATTGTTCCTTTACCCCAGGATGCCGGAGGCTCGATAGCAGTTTCAGAGCCAGGTGTGAAAGTATCCACTTTTAACCAGCGAGAGGAAGCAGCATTAGAAGACTAACAAAAACAAACTAACAACAATAATAATTGCTGTTTACAGCAACTAACAAAAAGGGTCTTAATACCGTTTGGAATTAAGGCCCTTTTTGGTATGAATGGGTTGCTATTTATTCAATATTAATCAACCGCTAATTCTCTACTGATTATTACCCTACAGTTAAAGTACAACAATTAACCATCAACATTTTTTAAACAATTTTGTAATGACTACCTAACCGTCTATTAATTGTTCGCTATTAATAATTTATCGTTATTAATTGACTGTCAGGCAGTTCAAACAAATAAGCGCTTTAATTAGCCCATATGCTCAATCATGGCATCACCGAACTCAGAGCACTTCAGCAACTTAGCACCATCCATCAAACGCTCAAAGTCATAAGTAACGGTTTTCGCGGAAATAGCACCTTCCATCCCTTTGATGATTAAATCAGCTGCTTCCGTCCAGCCCATATGACGTAACATCATTTCAGCAGAAAGAATCAATGAACCTGGGTTCACTTTGTCCTGACCCGCATATTTTGGTGCCGTACCATGCGTCGCTTCAAAAATAGCTACGGTATCACTTAAGTTGGCGCCCGGCGCAATGCCAATACCACCCACTTCTGCCGCTAGCGCATCAGATAAGTAGTCACCATTTAAGTTAAGCGTAGCAATCACATCATACTCGGCAGGACGCAGTAAGATTTGCTGCAGCATGGCATCAGCAATCACGTCCTTAACTACGATTTCTTTACCGGTTTTTGGATTTTTAAAGGTGCACCATGGGCCACCATCCAATAATTCAGCACCAAACTCTTGCTGTGATAACTCATAGCCCCATTCTTTAAAAGCACCTTCGGTAAACTTCATAATGTTGCCTTTGTGTACCAAAGTAACAGAGGACTTATCATTGTCGATAGCGTACTGAATCGCTTTGCGTACTAGACGCTTAGTGCCTTCTTCTGAAACGGGCTTAATACCTATACCACAGTTGGTGTCAAAGCGAATTTTGGTTACGCCCATTTCTTCTTTGAAAAATTTAATGACCTTATCCGCTTCTGGCGTACCCGCCTTCCATTCAACCCCAGCGTAAATATCTTCCGAGTTTTCACGGAAAATACACATATCGACGGTTTCTGGATTCACCAGTGGGCTTGGCACACCCGTGAACCAACGGACAGGGCGCTGACAAACATACAGGTCTAGCTCTTGGCGAAGCGCAACATTCAGTGAGCGAATACCACCACCAACCGGTGTGGTGAGAGGCCCTTTAATACCCACGGCAAATTCTTTAAACGCTTCCAAGGTTTCTTCAGGCAACCAGGTGTTTTCGTCGTATACTTGAGTAGCTTTTTCGCCTGCATAGACTTCCATCCAAGAAATCTTACGCTCACCACCATAAGCTTTCTCAACAGCAGCATCGACCACTTTGATCATGGCAGGTGATACATCAACCCCAATACCATCCCCTTCAATGTAAGGAACAATAGGATGGTTAGGTACGTTCAGGGAGTTATCAGCATTAACAGTAATTTTCTCGCCTGTCGTTGGTACCTGAATTTTTTGGTATCCCATTCTCTACTCCGTTTTTCTGGTTAGGTTAATTGTTAAGGCCTATCAACATGCTAAAACAGGATTATTGTTGTAGTTATTCTACACGTTGTCACCTACTTTTTCTGGTTAGCCCTTTACCTTTTAGTACAAGAACTAAGCATGCGTTGCCGTGGTAACAGGCGCTAATTAAAACCGGTTTATTCACGACAGTATGAACTGACCCTATTTTGTCGGGTATTATGACAGTATTTGTAGTTTTATTACATAAACCTCATTAATCCCGGTTATTTTTTACATTTATACAACAACGACTTTTCCTTGCACTTGTCGTTGATTTTTAGCCAACATTTAATAACTATTCAACTTTCTAGCTGCTGAGCATCTTCTGCCAAACTGAGACAATCGCTATGATTTGGACCCCAAGGGCCACTGTCGCCACCATTGTGGAAAAAGATCAAACCTTTTTAACCGTCAGTGAACAGGTGAAAGGTCAACTTGTATTTAACCAGCCCGCTGGTCATATCGAAGCCAATGAAAAAATTGTGGATGCTGCTATCAGGGAAACCTTTGAAGAAACCGGCTGGGAGGTAAAGCCCTGTTACCTCCTGGGTGTGTATATTTATCGCCCCTCAGCCAGCGACCTGACTTTTCACCGCTACTGCTTTATAGCTGAGCCCATGCAACACCATCCTGATCATCAGCTGGATCCTGACATTGATGCCACCCACTGGTTAAGCTTAGAGCAGCTCAACCAGTCTGATATTCACCTGCGTAGCCCACTGGTCGTACAATGTATTAAAGACTATCTTGCAGGAATACGTTATCCATTGGCAGTTATTCACGAGGATGAGTAGAATAGCTGGCTTTTTTAACATGATGTATATGGTTTGGTTTTATAATGGTTGATGATAATCACCCCACCCGCGTTGTCGTTGGTATGTCTGGTGGTGTCGACTCCTCCGTTTCAGCCCTCTTGCTAAAAGAGCAAGGCTATCAGGTTGAAGGGCTGTTTATGAAAAACTGGGAGGAGGATGATGGCACCGAGTACTGTACCGCCAAGCAAGACTTAGCTGATGCTCAAGCCGTTTGTGACAAACTGGGAATTCCCTTACACACGGCCAATTTTGCTGCTGAATATTGGGACAATGTATTTGAACATTTTTTACACGAATATCAAGCCGGGCGAACGCCAAACCCTGATATCCTTTGTAATAAAGAAATTAAGTTTAAAGCCTTCCTAGATTATGCTGTGGTCTTAGGCGCCGATTATATCGCCACAGGTCATTACGCTCGAAAACGCATCATAGAGGATAAAGCCTGCTTGTTAAGAGGGCTCGACCACAACAAAGATCAGAGCTACTTTTTACATGCCGTTGGCACTGAGCAATTTGCCAAAACCCTGTTTCCCGTTGGCGAATTAACAAAACCTGAGGTGCGAGCACTTGCTGAGCAGCATGACTTAATTACTCACAACAAAAAAGACAGTACCGGTATTTGTTTTATTGGTGAACGTCGTTTTAGTGACTTTTTAAAGCAGTACCTACCGGCTCAGCCTGGTAATATCGAAACCCCAGAGGGTGACATCATTGGTCAGCATCAAGGCTTGATGTATCACACGATTGGCCAACGCCAAGGGTTAAGAATTGGAGGCCTGAAAGGCGCCCAAGAAGCACCTTGGTATGTTGCAGCCAAAGACCTGAATCGCAATGTGCTGATTGCCGTTCAAGGGACTGATCACCCATTACTTTTTGCCCAGCGACTCACTGCACCTGTTGTCGATTGGGTCGCTGGTGAGCCACCCAGCCTGCCTGCACGACTAACGGCAAAAATTCGCTATCGCCAGCAAGATCAGGCCTGTTTGCTAGAGCAACTGCCTAATGGTGACTATCAAGTCACCTTTGATAAACCGCAGCGAGCAGTCACCCTGGGTCAATCGGTGGTGTTTTACGACGATCAAATTTGTTTAGGTGGTGGGGTAATTGCCAGCAGTAATTAACAAATCAGTACTTAAAAAACAGCTCTTAACAAGCAATACTTAACAAGTTGTACTGCTTAAGCTGTACCCCTTAAAGCACACCATGAATGTTAAAAGTACGAAGTGATATGGCCTCTCACAACTATCATAACCAACTGATTGCTTTAGCTGGCATATTCCAGGCCAGCCACTTGGTTGAGCAAATTGCAAAACAAGGTCAAGCGCCGACTGATGCACTGGATACTTCTATAAACAGTATTTTATGTACTCAACCAGAAAATGTAGAAGCGGTTTTCAATGGGGTATCTGGGTTAACGATTGGTTTTAATATTCTCAAGCAAATTCTTGAGCGGACGGGTAGCCAGCCCACTCATACCGATACCATTCGTTATGCACTGACTTTAATTCACCTGGAGCGCAAGCTGAGCAAAGCATCGGGTATGCTCCAAACCATTAGTGAACGACTGGAACAAGTACAAGACCAGGTCGCTCACTTTGGTGTTAACCATGTGAATGTCATGGCCAACCTGGCATCCCTGTATCTTGATACTATCAGTACTTTCCGACCAAGAATTCAGGTGACTGGCGATCCTCAGTACTTACAGCAGCAAACCAATGCCGATAAAATCAGGGCCACGCTGCTGGCAGGTGTGAGAGCCGCGATGCTTTGGCATCAAGTCGGTGGCCGACGTTGGCATCTACTGATTTATCGTAAAAAACTACTTTCAGCCCTTAACCAGCTTGGCTATTAACAAGCTGGTGAAATAACGACATTAATTTTTGACTCTTTTATTTCAACCTATTTTTTAAACCTATGAGGGTGCCGCAAAACGTTATGAGCGCAGCAAAAACAAGGCAAAAATCGATCAGAAAGTGGCGTTTATATAAAATAAATGAGCATTTTGAGTTGGTTTTTAACGCCTTATTTGCAAGCGCAAAAGTTATGCAATCCCTCCTATCGCTGTGGACAATCCCTTATGCAACTCTCTGCACTGACTGCAATTTCTCCCATTGATGGCCGTTATGGCAATAAAACCGAGGCATTACGCACTATTTTCAGCGAATATGGCCTGATTCGATTCCGAGTTATCGTAGAGGTGCGCTGGCTCCAGCAGCTTGCTAAACATCCTGGCATTAGTGAGGTGCCTACCCTTTCAGCAGAAGCTAACCAACTGCTGGATGCCCTTTTGAACAACTTTTCAGTTGCAGACGCCGAGCGGGTAAAAGCCATTGAAAGTACAACCAACCACGACGTTAAAGCGGTAGAGTACTTCATAAAAGAGAAACTTGCTGACCATCCTGAACTGGCCGCTATCAGCGAATTTGTTCACTTTGCTTGTACTTCAGAGGACATCAACAACCTATCCCATGGTTTAATGCTACAGGCTGGGCTGAGTGAAGTACTGATCCCACAAATGGAGCAAGTGACTACCGCAATCAAGCAGCTCGCTGTTCAGTTTGCTGATTTACCCATGTTATCTCGCACCCACGGCCAAACTGCCTCGCCTACGACCCTGGGCAAAGAAATGGCTAATGTAGTCGCCAGGCTCAATCGTCAATTGGCGCAACTCAAGCAAATCCCATTATTGGGCAAAATTAACGGTGCCGTGGGTAACTACAATGCCCATTTGTCGGCTTACCCTGATGTAGATTGGCAAGCCAACGCCCAACAGTTTGTCGAAAGCTTAGGGCTCACCTGGAATCCCTATACCACCCAAATTGAGCCTCACGACTATATCGCCGAGCTTTATGATGCGATTAGCCGTTTCAATACTATCCTGATCGACTTTGACCGTGACGTTTGGGGTTACATTTCGCTGGGCTACTTCAAGCAGAAAACCGTGGCTGGCGAAGTAGGTTCCTCTACGATGCCTCACAAGGTTAACCCGATTGACTTTGAAAACTCCGAAGGCAACCTGGGCATTGCCAATGCGATCTTTCAACATTTGTCTAGCAAACTACCGATTTCCCGCTGGCAACGAGACTTAACTGACTCAACTGTTTTGCGTAATTTGGGTGTAGGCATTGGCCACTGCGTGATTGCTTATCAAAGTAGCCTGAAAGGTATCAGCAAGCTGGAAACCAATGAGACACGGCTGGCTGAAGATCTGGACAATGCCTGGGAGGTACTAGCCGAACCCATTCAAACAGTAATGCGCCGTTATGGCATTCCTGAGCCTTATGAAAAACTGAAAGCCTTAACTCGCGGCAAAGCGATTACCCAAGCCACATTAGCTGAGTTTGTAGATACTCTTGAGCTACCTGCTGAGGTAAAAGCCCAGCTTAAACAGCTGACACCAGCCAACTATATTGGTAATGCTGTAGACCAGGCCAAGGGGATTGAATGAGTTTACTGGGCAAACTGCCAGCAGCTGCTTTCCTAAAAGACTACTGGCAAAAACAACCTCTGTTAATTAAGCAGGCGCTCCCACAGTTTGAAGTGCCCATCACTCCCGATGAGCTGGCAGGCTTGGCATTAGAGCCAGAAGTAGAATCGCGGATTATCCAAGCCCAGGTGGAGGAACAACCCTGGGCCTTACGTCGAGGTCCATTCAGCGAAGCAACTTTTGCTGAACTAGGCGATAAAGACTGGACCTTATTGGTCCAGGCAGTTGACCACTGGGTCCCTGAAGTAGCTGAGCTGCTGAAAACCGTCAGTTTCTTACCCCGCTGGCGTTTGGATGACATCATGATCAGCTTTGCTGCAACAGGGGGTAGTGTTGGCCCTCACTATGACAACTATGATGTATTTCTGCTTCAGGCAGAGGGTACCCGCGAGTGGCAGTTAGGTGGACGCTGTGACAGTGACACACCTCTACTCTGCCACCCTGACCTACAGGTGCTTGAGCAGTTTACAGCTGAACAAACCTATACTCTGGAACCGGGAGATGTACTGTATCTTCCACCTCAAGTGGCACACTATGGTATTGCTTTGACACCCGGTATGACCTTTTCCATTGGCTTTCGAGCACCCGCTTACGCCGATATGATTGGCATGTTTGCTGACTTTATCGCCAGTGAGTTAGTGCCTGAACAGCGCTACCATGACCCAGACCTTGATGTTTCCAAAGAGCCTGGAAAAATTGATGATGCTACCATCACAAGACTACGCCAACAGCTCCTTAGCATCATTGACCAACCAGATAAGTTGAGGCAGTGGTTTGGTGAGCACATGACTGAGCCTAAGTACAGCACGCCACCTGTCTTAGCAAAAGAACAGCTACAACCCACTGCCATAACAGAATTATCTAACTTGTTACAAGAAGGTTACCAAATCGTCCTTAACCTTGACGCTCGTCTGGCCTATAGTGAAACTAATCAAGAGCTCTTGGTGTTTGCGGATGGTGTGTCGGTCACCACTTCGAAAGAAGCACTGCCTATTGTCCAGCGGCTATGCGAACGTCACTCCGTTACTTGGCATCACCTGCAGTCGAAATCAGAAGCTGTGATAACGTTTCTTGCAACTCTTTGGACAATGGAAACAGTGACGATTCATGACGACACTGATGGAAGCATTTAAAGCAGTATCTCTCGAACAATGGCAGGCAGTGGCTGAAGCACTTGCTGAACCACCTCCAGCACCTGATGATGTTCAACAGCTTGATAGTGCAGTGCCTTATGTCATCGTTAAAGGGGATGACCTGTTGGTTGCATCCGTTTGGCTGCTAGCAGGTGATCCTCATCGAATTGACCATGTATGGGTTAATCCCAGCTATCGCCATCAAGGCTTAGGTCAACAGCTACTTAAGTTCGTTATTGATAAAGTGGCTGACCAAGCGATTACCCAGCTCCATTGTCAGGCGGATGGTAACTGGGTCAGCTGGTTTGAAGCTGTAGGATTTCAGCGGCTCAGTCAGTTAGATTCAGACACTTGGCAACTCTGTTGGCAACAAGGACAATGGCCCCCCATGCCCTATATGCCACCCTCCCATGCCGAGCCGTTTACTATTCTAAAAGCCCCAGACAAGCCTGATTATGAACCTCGAGCCAGCAAAACTGGAACTAACGGCTGCCCTTTCATCCTGGGTGAGCACAATGAACCGGTTCACGTGACTGGCCATGACGCCATTATCAACCACTTGGTTAGTTTAATTAACCAAGCTGATGAGCACATACGGGTTTTCTCACCTGACTTGGATATCAGCGTGTTTGGCCATTCCACAGTGGTTGCCAGTTTGTCTGCATTTGCACGGCGCAATCCAGTGAGTCGAGTGGATATACTGGTGGCAGATACTCAACCGCTAGTACACCAGTTTCATCCGCTTTTTGCCTTACAGCAGCGTATACCTAGCCTGGTAGCAGTGCACCTAGTCCACCCTCATTATCCACTGGATAGCTTGGGCACGGTGTTAGTAGACCGGTTAGGCTGGCTAGAAGTCATGGACCGGGATCGTTATGAAGCCGTGGCGAACTTTAATGACCCTGGCTATGTCAAACAACACAATGAATTATTTCGTTCAGCCTGGGAAAAAAGCACCATTCCACAGGACTTCAGGAATTTAGCCATATGACAGCAATTTCTCGTTTGTCTCCGTTAATGGGGATCATGGCATTTTGTCAGCTTGCTTGGGGAGAATCCTTACATACTTACACCCTTGAACCCCGCTACCAACCGGCTGAAAACTTGGTTGAAACGTTAAGACCATTAGTCGCAGCGAATGGTACAGTGACTACGTTCAACAATGTCCTGATCATTAAAACGACTGCAACTAACTATCAAGAACTTACCCAGTTAATTAATCAGCTGGATAAACCTATCAAGCAGCTATTAATCAGTGTACGCGATAACAGTCGTCAAACGAATACTGACCGAGGTTTTGACACTCAAGCACGGATTAAAATTGGCGATACCACCATCAGTAACACCTACCCTGTACCTGATAAAAACCGCGTTATTATTCGTCATGGCACATTAGCCAATCAAAATAATGGGATAAAACAGGTCAGAGCAGTGGAAGGACAGCCTGCTTTTATTCAGGTAGGCCAACAAATCCCCGTTAAAGAACATACTCGTTATGGCAACTACCACCAAAGCAGTACTTATTATAAAAATGTCACTGCTGGGTTTTATGTGACTGTGCGGGTCAGTGGCAACCAAGCCCACATCCAATTAAACAGCCACAATAATCGAGTGAATCCGCAACAGCAGCGAACCATAGACATACAAGAAACCAATACAGCGTTTACGGCACCACTAGGTCAGTGGGTCAATTTTGGCGGCATTACCAATAACAGCCAGACCAATAATAAAGAATTATTAAGTCGCCATTACTCTACTGCAAACCAACAGGCGCAATACTCTATTAAAATTGATACGCTTTAATCACTAGTGGTAGGTGTAAAAACGGCTAGTTGAGTTCAGTGAGCTGAGTAGTTTTTGCTTTATATTTTTGTAGTACGGCTGTTAACTGTTTAATAGTCACTGGCTTGCTAATAAATTCGTCCATGCCTGCCGCCAAGCACTTTTGTTGCTCGTCATTTACTGCATTAGCGGTGAGAGCAATAATCGGTGTTGGTTTATCATCGTCCAAACCAGTCTCTAATTGACGTATGATCTTAGTCGCCTCAAAACCATCCATCACTGGCATTTGGCAATCCATCAAAATAACATCAAATTTATCATGCTGCCACGCTTCCACTGCAGCCTTACCATTTTCAACTAAGACCACCTGACAACCCAATTTGCTTAACATGGTTTTAGCCACTTTCTGATTAACCGGATTATCCTCCACCAATAATACATGCAACTGAATATTACTTGATAATGCCTGAGACTCAGGTTTATGAGACTCACGAATTGAATATTTAGTTAATACTTCACTGTTATCCTTAGTTGCCAATGCAGCTTGCAACAGGCTTTGTAAGTTTTGTTTACGACATGGCCGAGTAATAAAAGCATTAATCCCCACTTTTTTACAAAACTCCATATCATGATGAGAAGGCTCCGCCGTGGTCATCATTAATTTAATTTGACTGAGTTCAGGTGTTTCTCGAATGGAACGAGCAATATCATACCCATTCATAAAAGGTAATATTTTATCTACAATCACGAGCTCAAATGGATCATTATCTGCTAAGGCCGCTTGCAATGTTGGCAATACATCAACTGACTGATTGATGCAAAATACTCTCATTCCCCAGCTATTCAGTTGTTGCTCAGATACTTTTAAATTAAAGTCATGATCATCCACTACCATCACTCGAACACCACGTAACGACTTTTCTGATCCGAGCAATACTGGCATTTGGCTGTAAGCTTGAACGCCAAAAGGTATTTCAAAGTAAAAGCAACTGCCTTTATTTAACTGGCTCTCAACCTTTAATTCTCCCCCCATTAGTTTGACTAAGTTGCTGGATATCGACAGCCCTAAACCAGTCCCACCATATAAGCGCGTAGTTGAGTTATCAGCCTGACAAAACTTCTCAAATATCAGTGTTTGTTTTTCTTTACTAATACCCACTCCGGTGTCCTGTACTGAAAACTTAATCCAAGCCTGCCCTTCGCTTTCCCTGGTTTTACGAATATCCAACATAACGTTACCATACCGGGTAAACTTAATTGCATTATTTATCAAGTTCGTGACTACTTGACGGACACGCCCCGGATCGTTGATTAATCGTTTAGGCACATTGTCATCAATGTAACTAAATAACTCCAAGCCTTTTTCTAATGCTTTGCCATGCAACAAATCAATAATATCTTCCATTAAGTCAGTTAAACTAAATTCAATATGCTCAATATCCAGTTTCCCTGCTTCTATTTTAGAAAAGTCCAAAATATCATTAATAATATTTAATAAGGCATGAGATGAAGAATAAATTGTTTTAACATAATCTTTTTGCTCCACATCCAGCTGAGTACCTTGTAACAAAGAAGTCATACCAATAACACCATTCATTGGCGTTCTAATTTCATGACTCATATTGGCAACAAACTCGCTCTTGCGGCGATTAGCCAATTCAGCTTCATTTTTTGCTTGTAATGTTTCTTGATAAGATTGATGCAAACTACTATTCATTTTATTAAAGGAGTTAACTAAGTAATTTAACTCGTCGTCTTTCGTTTTATAGCGCTGTAGCTTGAGCACCTCTCCACCTAAGCTCGTTAACTCGGCTGTTGCCATCATATCTGCCATACTGCGCAAGTGCCTACCCACCAACAAGTAAACTATTAATAAAATTAAGCCAGATACAATAAACGTTTTTATCGCCTGACTTGATAATACAAACAGCGCTTTGTCAAACAAACGCTGATAAACCGCTTCTAAACTGACAACCACCTTTAATTCGCCAAGTGATAAGGTTTCACCTTCATATTGATAAAGCAGTGGCCATTGCTTGTTCATAGAATATCGGGTTGCTGAGTGACCCAGTTCAATTTTTGAGTTATCACCATGCACCACAGCAACGTACTTAACATCTGGCAGTCGTTTAATCCCTTCTGCCTGGACTGTTGCCTGAGCAAGATCCTCCACCCACAAACTGGCTGTAATAGCAGGCAACAAGCTTTTTTCTATTTGCACTACTCTTTCATTGATGGCAGAAACATCATTACGATAATCAATATAAAGCGTTAAAAGTGTAATAAACAATGTCAACAGAGAACTCGCCAGCAATATCCAAAAGATCAGCTGGCGACCTAAGCCCTGTTTAAATTTCAAATTCCCTGCTTCCATTGATAAAGGGAGTTCCTTAGCTTTTGCTGATTTACAAGCCGTTCAATATATTGGTGTTATCACTGATACTTCATATACTAGTGTAGCTGTATCCGAATCAATAAGTCATGTTGAGCTATGGTTAATTTAATATAGATATACACTACTGGGCTTATAGTACCAACGATGCCTGTGCTATCTTTATTTTTAATGGATGAACATTTTCAGAGAAGAACAATATGAAAATAAAACTACTGTTTTTTTTCGTAGTATTACATTATGTTAGTCATGCGTGGGCAGGGGAAGTAAATTACGTTGTTATCAAAAGTCAGGCACAGCCTTTCCAAATAGAGAACGATGGCAAACAACATTCAGGTATTGTTACAGATATTGTAAAAGAAGTTTTCAAGAACAGCGAATATCAACTTACTACCCGCACTTTTCCATTTAAACGAATGATTTCAATCATGGAGGAAAAGAAGTATAAAAACTGGGTAACATTCGGCTCTCCCGCTTGGCCTGGTATTCAAAATGAAAATCTATCTGCAGTGCCTATTTATAGTGTAAAAAATATTATGCTCATTAAAAAGCCTGGATTTAACTACACAAGCACATCCGACCTCTTTGGTAAAACCGTTATTTTAATGGATGGCTTTGACTACCCTGGACTAGAAGAACTGATCAAGCAAGGTAAAGTAAAGGAAATTAGAGTAAAAGATCACAGCTCAGCCTTCAAAATACTAGATCGTCCTGTCATGACAAAGTTCACCGGCTTTATTGAGCTTAAAGTTAGGGTTTTATATAACTTACGTAAGACTATGCGGAATACAGATGATTACCAAATGGTTGATGTCAGTAGTATTGCTAATAACTACGATATTCACCTAGCATACTCAAACCAAATTGACAAAAATATTCAACTCTTTATTAATGACAGATTAAAAACAATTAAAAATAATGGCAGATTATCTGACATAGTCAGTAAATACAATAAATAAAACAAGAACAAAAGATAGAAAATAACAAAAAATAATCACTACTGTTTAGCATAAGCAGCATCGAATACAAAGTAGTACTTATTTTTCCGCTCATAACGAACAACTATAAACAGAGTTCAGCTTTACATAGATGAAATTCAATAGAATATTCTTTTAACTCCTCATAAGCTTTTGCAATGATATTTGTTTTCAGCCCAGCATTTTTAATAATTTCCACCAAAGCCACTTCATCCCCTATAACAGGGGAAAACCCATAAAGTAAATAGCCACCAGGCTTCAAATATTTAACCCCTTCAGTAAAAAAGCGTTGCACTGCCGCATACCCCATATCAAATACCGATCTCTCAAGAGTTGATAAATCAGCATCTACTTTACCAAAAGGAATATTCCAATAAATAATATCAAATTTTTCATTATCGTTTATGTCGGAAAAAACATCAGAATAAAAGCAGCTCACTCGATCATTTAGCTGATGCTTATTAATATTTAAGATAGTATTTTTTATTGCATCTTCATTAATATCTACAGCCACCACACTCATAGCACCCTTTAATGCAAGCATGACTGCAGTTACGCCAGTACCACATCCTACCTCCAATATGCGATTACCCGTTACATCTGGCATATTCTCTACAAAAAATGCTGTATCACGAAAATACGATGGGGGAAATACATTAGGTAGTACATCAAACTTTTCACCTAATATTTCTATCTCATATTGTTTTTTGTTTTCATGTTGACTTCGCTCTAACAGTGTAATAACACCTTTGAGATAAGCATTTTTTATAGGGTCTTCTGACCATACTCGCTGCATATTTTCTCCTTAACATATTCTTTTTTCCATATCACCATCAAAAAATCTAAGACAAGCTAAAACCATCTTCTTTTGAAAGAATATGTCGTAGTTTACTAGATTTAGTTGCTAAATAATTATCATTGTATATGTTATGTCCTTCCTGCAAAGGAACACGCTCTACTACATTAATACCTGCAATACACAATGCTTGCACTTTTCTAGGGTTATTTGTCATCAGTTTTACTTGATCAATTTCTAAATAGTGCAACATCCCTTCACAAAAGTGGTATTCTCTCATATCTGCTGCAAAACCTAATCGCTCATTAGCTTCTACTGTATCAGCTCCCTTATCTTGAAGATGATAGGCACGTATTTTATTAAGCAACCCTATTCCTCTCCCCTCCTGTCGTAAATACAGTAACGCACCACTTCCATGAGAGACTATCGTTTCCAATGCTTTCTGCAATTGAAAACCACAATCACAGCGCAGACTATATAAAGCATCCCCCGTCAAACATTCTGAATGTAGACGGATTAAGACGGGTTTAGTTACATCCAGTTCTCCATAAGTAAGCGCCAGGTGTTCTGTATTATTATCGGGCTGGACAAAACCATGCATAGTAAACACTCCAAACTGGGTAGGCAGTTGTGCAGCATCTACATAGCGAATCATTTTATAGGGGTGCTTGTTTTTCAGCTCATCACGAAGCGCCATTAACAGCTGCCCTAATCGATTTTGGCCACTTCCATCGCCCCCATCTCCCCAGTAGGCATCAGAGTAACAATGCTCAACTATTGGCTGTGTTTCAGTTGCCACTAACCAATGCGCCAATGGGTGATGCTGATGAAACTTACAGCGCAAACCTCGCATCATTACAGCTTCTTTTATACTGTTCCAGTCAGGTCGTACTTGTTTGCTGTATTCACGACTGATTTTAAAGGCTTGCTCAGGTGTTGTTGCATGATGTACCCGGGCAATAATATCTGCAGCTAAAAACTTACTGGCTTGATAATAATGCTCTACAGTGGGCCAGGTAGTTCCATCGATAACAATAGAATGCAATGAAAAATTAGAAAAAAATCCATAACGCTCATTAGGTTCATAAAACTGTATAGCATCAGCCATAGTAGGTCTCACTTTAAATGCTGTCCCTTACTTTTAGTTTAGCAACCTACTTACAAAATATTGATAAAATGGCATAACAAAATTATGTTTAAAAATAACAGTCACGTAATAAAAGCGCTATTATTACGTAATATTTAAGTGCGCAATAATCACGTCGTTCTATCTAAAGTTATATTTAGGGCACCTCTAACCATCCCTGGTAGTTATTCCATGCTTTTAAACTCCATAGATAGAGTTAACATTCAGTTTTTACCACAAAGCGCATAAGCCATAAATCCATATATGCACTATGCTTTTATCCTAGTACCTAATCTCCCAACAGCGATGAATTTTCGCATTACGCTGAAAATCAGGATCGATAGTTATTGAGGTAATTTCTTTAACCTTATATTTTTCTAATAAGCTTTCATCTATTTTAAATTTACGGAAATTATTGGAGAAATACAGTACACCTTCTCTAGTCAAAATCCCCATTGCTTGCTTAATTAATTCACCATGATCTCGCTGTACATCAAAATCTTGATTAAGTTTTTTAGAGTTAGAGAACGTAGGAGGGTCAATAAAAATCAAATCATAGCGCTGAGTTTGCTCTTTTAACCAAGCCAGACTATCCGCCTCTATTAATTGATGACGCTGCTGAGAAAAGCCATTTAATCTAAAGTTTTTATCAGCCCAATTTAAATAGGTTTTCGACAAGTCAACACTGGTGGTCTTTACGGCACCGCCTTTTGCTGCATGAACAGAGGCTGAAGCTGTATAACAAAATAGGTTTAAAAAGCGTTTACCTTTTGCTTGCTGTTGAATTATGTGCCTAATCGGCCGATGATCTAAAAATAAGCCTGTATCCAGGTAATCCTGTAAATTAACAAGCAGCTGACAGCCATGCTCTTCAACCTGCATAAACTCACCACGACTGTCGTGTTTTTGATACTGCTTTTTACCTTGCTGCTGCTCTCGTCGTTTGACAATGACTTGTTTTTCTGGAACATCCAATACCACAGGCAATGCACTGATAACATCGTTTAAACGCGCAGCCGCTTTTGTTGGGTCAATTGACTTAGGTGGCGCATATTCCTGAACATGCACCCAATCATTATAACAATCAATTGCCACGGCATATTCTGGCATATCCGCATCATATAAACGGTAGCAGTGAATATTATGTTGATTGCGCCATTTTTTTAATTGTTTTAGATTTTTTCTAAGCCGATTGGCAAACATTTCAGCACCTTTCGATAACCGAATCTGTGTTGCTTGTTCTAATGGCTTACCACCTGACACAGGTTTGGTAGCATTAGCCGCTGCAGAGCTTTCTCCAGGAATGGCAAATAAATAAAGGGCGCACTCTAATGCCCCATTATACAACTTATAGTGCTTATGAGAGCGTAACCGGGTGCGTCTGGCCAGGTCTGCGCTACTGGTTAAAAAAGCTGCCTGCCAACCAGAAAAGCACTGCTGCATTTTTTCACCTAAATGTTGATAAAGATAAACCAGGCTAGCTTCATTACCGAGCCGTTCACCATAGGGTGGGTTTGTTATCATTAAACCAGTGGGCATATGTTCAGTAGCGCTAGGGGTTAGCTGCGCTAAATCCACCTGTTTAATCTTAACAATACCGGCTAAGCCAGCTCGTTCAACATTAGCCTGTGCCTTAGTAAGCACTTTGTAGCCAGGCTCAAAACCACAGATGACCGGAAACTGCTGGCTCATTCCTTGCTCACGACGCTGTTTAGCCTCTGCCACCAGCTTATTCCAAATAGCAGGGATATGGCCTAGCCAACCTTGAAAACCAAAGTAGTGTCTCAGCAAGCCAGGAGCAATATCTGCCGCCATTAATCCCGCTTCAATTAATAGAGTGCCAGCACCACACATTGGGTCTACCAAACTGGCAGATTGTTGCGCCGCTAAACCAGGCCAACCAGCGCGAATCAACATGGCAGCAGCCAGGTTTTCTTTTAATGGCGCCATCCCAGCTTCACGCCGATAGCCACGCTCATGCAAGCTAATCCCAGCCAAATCAATAGCAACGGTTACTTGGTCATGCTTTAATCGTACAGATACCCGGACCGCTGGTTGCTCTTTAGCAATATTAGGACGTTTCCCAAACTTACTTCTAAACTGATCAACGATTGCATCTTTTACTGTCAGCGCCCCAAAGCGGCTATTACGAATAGCACCAGATGTACCAATAAAATCAATCAGGAAGTCACTATCAACATCAATATGATCCACCCAGTCAATCGTTTGAACTTGTTGATACAGTATTTCCTTTGACTGTGCAGGTAACTCAGCAAGTTTGAGCAGCACGCGGTTTGCTAGCCGTGACCATAGACAGACGCGGTAGGCAACCTCCATCGTGCCAGTAAAATTCACTGCTGCGACTGTTTGCTTGACATCACTGGCACCTAGCCGACTAAGCTCTTCAGCTAATAGCTGTTCTAGCCCTTTTGGGCAGGTGGCAGTCAATTGAAATTGGGTGGGGTTGGTCATTACCGCATTGCTCATTCGCTTCAAGAGCAGCGCATTCTAACGTACTTAACGGGGTAGTCCAGTATTATAGTCTACGCCGCCCCATGAGGGTGTCGCGACAGGGTACTGGAGAATAAATTGAAGTAACAGGGTATTCTTCCACCGTTCTACAAGACCATCCATGGCCTTTAGCACTTTTGCTGTTCCCAACAGCCGTTCCAGAACACCCTATCACTCTATATTTCCCAGCTTTTGTGGTCATCTCATAGGATAGAGGTAAGCCACGATAGGAAAAAGGTCGCTAACATCTGGTAAGCAATCGCTCGAACGGGAAATAATATCCCTTACTTAACACAACAGTTACTCAACAATAAAGCCAATACACTATAAAGAATAATCATAACTTACCATTCGGCACTTTTTTCACTTGTACTGGTCCATACTAAAACATAGATTATGAGGGTAGCATTTTGGCAGCTCAGAAGCCGCCGTTACAATCAGCTACCATTGCTATAAGCCACAAGGAACAAGGGATAGAGGAGTGTTGTATAAAAACGAATATGTCTATTCTTAATCAATTCTTAACACAAGTTACGCAATACGCTATTCATATCATAACGCCTCACCAAATTAAGAGTGAATTGAGGGGGGTATACACAGTTACCTCTAAACACTTTCAGGGTGAAGCGGGTGTAAAACACTGTCCTTCGTAGGACATTACTCACTTGTGGCACAGTTAAGCTGCTACAAGTACAACCAAGGTAAAACCAAAACCTCAAGAGAAGTTTCTGGAAAGAGTCCAGTTTATAACCAGTGAGGCTATTCACACTATGAGAAGACACAAAAGAAGCAAAGCTGAAAGAGCATTTCAAAAGGGTTATCAAGTTGGAATTTCAGGCCGTTCACGGGATGTCTGCCCCCACGGTCAAGATGCAGTAAAGCAGTCGTGGTTAAATGGCTGGCGAGAGGGGTGGTCCGATCAGTGGGACGGTTACACCGGCGTCTCTGGTGTACATAAAATATACTCTAAGCATTACTGACTTTCATGATTCACACTGGCCCGCTTAAGCGGGCCGTTTTATTTCTGGCTTCTGGCTATTTTAAAAGTTCTATCCAAGCAAACAAGTGGTCAAACTTGAGGTGAAAGATGCTCTTTATGTTAGCTGCCACTCTTTGCTGACCTCACCCCTTCTACCGCATCACGGATCAATTGTGGCCCTTGATAAATAAAACCACTATAAACCTGTACTAATGCTGCGCCCGCTTCAATTTTAGCTGCAGCACTAGCAGCATCATGAACCCCCCCCACACCAATAATGGGAATTTTTCCATTAAGTGCTTGAGCAAGCTGCTTAATCACTTCGGTGGACTGTTCCGCCAGCGGCTTACCACTTAAGCCACCCTGCTCATTGCCATGGTGCAAGTGACTGACCTGCTTTTTATCAATGGTCGTATTGGTTGCTATGACACCATCAATCTGGTGGGCTAAAAATACCTCTGCCACTTGGCTGATTTCTTCAGCGGTCATATCAGGCGCTATCTTTACCACTAAAGGCACTTGCTTCTGATGCTGACTGGCTAACTTTGCCTGCGCCTCTTTTAAGCTGGCTAATAACGCTGCCAGTGCATCACCATACTGCAAGTTTCTCAAGCCAGGTGTATTAGGTGAGGAAATATTGACTGTTACATAATCAGCATAGGGATAAACTTTATTCAAGCAAATCAGATAATCATCTACCGCCTTTTCTACCGGTGTATCTAGGTTTTTACCAATATTAATCCCTAGAATACCGGAGTAACGGCTGCACTTTACTTTCTCAACCAGATGATCAACCCCTTTATTATTAAACCCCATTCGATTAATAATGGCTTCTGCTGCTGGTAACCGGAATAATCGTGGTTTTGGGTTGCCAGGCTGAGGCCGAGGAGTAACAGTACCTACCTCAATAAACCCAAAACCTAAAACACCCAGCCCTGCTAGATAATCAGCATTCTTATCCAGCCCAGCTGCCAACCCTACAGGGTTAGGAAAACGAAGCCCCATCACTTCAACAGGTTGCTCTGGTATGGGTTTAATAAAACGCTGAGTTAACCCCAACCGCTCCCCAGCACCAATCATATCCAACCCTAATTCATGGGAAGTCTCGGCAGAAAACTTAAACAGCAGTTGACGCACAAGCTGATACATAATACCCCTTAATTAAAAAATGCTGATTAACGGCGAGTGCTGCCTCCACTATTTATAGAGATCGCTTGTTTAGTGATCTCTATAAATACAAAAAGGCAGTGCTGTATTATAACCTTGGCAGGCTAATCAGCACCACTTATACCCTTCTTGAAGGATTTTTAGGGAAGTTTAATTATTAACTACCCTTCACTTGTTGATCGGCAGCCTGCTCTTTTTCAATTAAGGTACGGTGTAAATGAACTGGGTCTTTGGATTTTCCTCGAGCTTTTAGGTTGAGCAGCTCCACTATCACGGAAAATGCCATGGCAAAGTAAATGTAGCCTTTAGGAATGTGCATATCCAAGCCTTCACCAACCAGCGCAGTGCCGATTAGTACAAGAAAGCTTAATGCCAGCATTTTTATTGTGGGGTTTCTATCCACATAATCACTGATTGCTCTGGCAGCCAGCATCATAACCAACACCGAAATAACAATTGCCAGCACCATCACTGGTACATGTTTAGCCAACCCAACAGCAGTGATCACTGAGTCTAAGGAAAAAACAATATCAATAATGGCAATTTGCACCAGGATTGCAGTGAAACTAGCAGCGGCCTTATGCTGACCATGCTCTCCTTCACCTTCCAAGGAGTTATGAATTTCCAGGGTACTTTTACCAATTAAAAATAATCCACCACCGAGCAAAATAAGATCGCGTCCGGAAATATCCTGACCAAAGGCGTTAAACAAGTTGTC
The DNA here is from genome assembly GCF_028858535.1 of Spartinivicinus poritis. Lineage (NCBI taxonomy): Bacteria > Pseudomonadati > Pseudomonadota > Gammaproteobacteria > Oceanospirillales > Zooshikellaceae > Spartinivicinus > Spartinivicinus poritis. The sequence goes on along the minus strand of NZ_JAPMOU010000005.1, from coordinate 145,861 downwards.
TGTTAATCCCATTACCCAAGACAGCGATAAAAGCAGGCCAATTCGCATAAACATAGCCAGGCCCAACCCAATAATACGGGCTTTATGTCGCTGCTCTTCAGGCAAGCGTCCAACCAGAATTGAAATAAATATAATGTTGTCTATACCAAGCACTATCTCTAATGCTGTTAGGGTAGCCAATGCCACCCAAGCTTCTGGCTGCGCAATCCACTCCATAATAGTCAAATCTCGTTAGTTAAAAATAGGGGTCAATACTACACAAGGCGGCTGCTTACTGCTAACTTCCACGGCGTTGTTAAATATCCCAATGAATATATTTAGCGGGAACCTGGTCTGTTAGCCAGATACTATCAATGGCTTGATAAAACTTATAACCTGCTGCTGCCATGCTTTTTGCGTCAACAGCCAGGATATGAGGCACCCCATGACGCGTGCCAACCTCATGAGCAGATGCAGTATCTTCTGATAAGTGCACATGCTGCCGCCTCATCGACTTGACCCCTTCTTGACGAATAGCTTTAATAAATCGGGTTGCTGTACCATGATACAGTACATCAGGAGGTGTAAGCGCAGGCAATGACAGTTCAACAGGTATTGAATGGCCACGATTAGCACGAATTTTCTTTCCACACTCACTTAGGCTAAAACGTTTCTTATCATTGGTCTTAACAATGAATAGAAGCTTTTCTTTATCAAGAGGAATTTTTTTCTGCTGAGCAGCCTCTAACAACTCACTTACCTCAACCCAGCCATGTGGATCTAAACTTAACCCCACTTCATCTGGCCGATGTCTGAGCACATAACTTAACCATTTACTGCAATGAATATCAGACTTTGACATATTAACTACTTACTTTGGGCTTTCTCTGTACATCAAATACGACAGTTTGTGTGATAAAGCAGGAAAAACGAAATCCTGCTAAGACACTACACCTTAATTATACTAGGGGCTGCTAATGTTTGCCCGAAGCTCGTTGTTGTGACTTAAAAAAACTAACTCACCCCGCCAACAACTTCACCCTCTTTATCACTCCCTCTTCCCACAGCTTTTATTACATTCTCAATATTTGTCCCTCAATCAGGTTGTCACAAAAAGCGAGCAGATATCGGGTGACCGTCTTCAATAGTAGTTGCAAGAATGGTGAAAATGAACTATTACATGTGAAACATCTTAGAGGATCACCTGTCAAAGTAATTACATGTGATATAACATAGACTTCCTCCTACCTTACAGGTAAACTTTAGCTTATTACATGTAACAAATAACATGTATAACACTTAGGAGAAAAGCATGACTCGCAAGTCTGGCGCCCACTATCAACGCATGTTTAGAGAGCGCTTGCGGGCACAAGGCCTGATCAAAAAAGATGTCTGGATATTGCCTGAACATGCTTCTACTCTGCGACAAGTAGAGAAAGTTTTACGCCTACCAGACACGCAACCTAGCGATATAGAGAGGATCACAATGGCTGAAGAAACATTATGGAACACCCAGTCGCTGTATGAAGAGCTAAACAACGTAGAGTTGTTTAAGTCAGACGCAGCCACCTTGGAAATAATTGAAGGTACCGACCAGTGTTTGCACATTGTCATGCATGAATACGCTGATATCCCCATCTTCCTCAGCGTGTCAGGGGAGCAAATTTTGGCTGAAGTGATTCTCTGGTCAACAGAAGAAATCAATGATGTTACTGCTTTTAACGAGGAGGTTCTTCGTACTCACAAGCTACTGCCGCTTTCCAGTATTAGCTTAGACCGCTGGCCAGATGGCAAAGATTACTACTGTTTATTTGGTGCATTAAGTGCCTCTTCAATCATCCCTAGTATTGTATTTGAAATAGAAACGCTGGCCGATAATGTCATCAAAGCATCTGAGGCTTATGAACGTTTTTTAGTTAAACAAGAAGGAGCAAGCGCATGAGCATCTGGAGTAAATTAATGACAGCCGTTCGTGGTGGTGCGACAGAAATTGGCGAAGCCATCGTTGATAATCAAGCCTTGCGCATCCTTGACCAGGAAATTCGCGATGCGGGTGAAGAACTTAACCGTTCAAAAACTGCTCTGGCGAATATTATGGCGAAAGAAAAACTTGCTAACGACAAATGTGGCCAGCTAAAAACCAAAATCAGTGAATATGAAACCTATGCCAGCCAGGCTTTAGAAAAAGGCAATGAAACGTTAGCGGTAGAAATTGCAGAAAAAATTGCTGATTACGAGTCACAACTGGCAACCGAAGAAGACGTCAAAAGCGGCTTCAACCAAAGCGTAGAAAATTTACGAAAAGCCGTTACCCATGCCGAAAGCAATTTAAAGCGCCTTAAGCAGCAAGTGGATACGGTAAAAGCAACCGATAGTGTGCAGAAAGCCCAAGCAGCTGTTGCAGCCCGCTATAGTGGGGCCAACTCAAAAATGCAAACAGCAACCGACTCACTAGACAGAATCAAGAAAAAACAAGCAGAGCGCGCTGCCCAAATGGAAGCGGCCCAACAAATGTCAGAAGAGCATGGTGATGCCAGCTTAGAGTCAAAAATGAAAGCCGCAGGAATTAAGCCTGGTGCATCTAGTGCCAACGATATTCTGGCTCGATTAAAAGCCAAAAAACAAGGTTAATATTTTCGCTAGCCCTGCTTTGTAGGGCTAGTCAGAGTTTTGATTATCCAACGAAATATTCAGGCCAGTTGTTTTCTTCTTTAATTTCTATCCAACCATTCATTTCCATCCGACTATTTTAATGCTTGCTTTCTTGCAGGTTGTTGTTCAGCATTAGCTCCCGTTTGAAAAATGAGGAAGCAACCATGACCTCCTTATCTGCTGAAGTGCTCGCGCAGATGAAATCAGTAGCCAAACAAGCCGCAGCCAATGCTTATTGCTGTTACAGTCAATTCCCTGTGGGGGCTGCTCTGTTAACGGTTGATGGGCAAATGATTCCTGGCTGTAATGTGGAAAATATTTCCTATGGCCTCACTAACTGCGCCGAAAGAACCGCAATTTATTCAGCTACTGCACAAGGGATTAACAAGCAAGCCATGCAAGCCATGCTGATTTATATGCCTGGTAATAAGCTTTACTCCCCTTGTGGTGCCTGCCGCCAAGTCATTGCCGAATTTTTAGCAGCAGACACACCTATTTATGCTGCATGTGATGATGAAAATCAGCTACAACAGTGGACCGTCCAATCACTATTGCCCGCTGGCTTTAGTTTTGACGGGCTATAAAGCAAGTAGCCAGCACTGCACATAACTTTTAGTTAATAAAATAAAAATTCTTAAAATATAAACACGTTTCAATAACCAGCAAAATCGCAGCACTTTAAAAAAACGGCTCAAAACTTAACCAATGGGACAAAAAGCGTTTGCGATAGGCAATGAATTTGTAATAATTGGCCGCTTTAACGCTGGTTGAGGTAGACCCATGATCCTACAAATAATAATTAGCCTCGGGGGGATGCTCGTCCTACTGGGGATTGCCTTAGCACTATCGAGTAACCGAAAAGCCATTAACCTTCGTACCATAGGGGGAGCATTTGCACTTCAATTACTGATAGGTGCTTTTGTACTTTATACATCAATTGGCCAGGATGTCTTAAATGCCATGGCTAATGGTGTCAACGCCGTTATTACACAAAGTAAAGTGGGCACTGAATTTTTATTTGGCGATCTAGCCAAATTTAAAGTGGGTTTTGTCTTTGCGATTAATGTATTAACTGTCATTATCTTTTTCTCATCACTAATTGCCGTGCTTTATTATTTAGGCATTATGCAGTTGGTCATTCGCTTTATTGGTGGCGGCATCCAAAAATTACTGGGTACCAGCCGTCCAGAATCGTTATCTGCAACTGCCAACATTTTTGTTGGGCAAACCGAAGCCCCGCTGGTGGTAAAACCCTTTATACCTACCATGACTCAATCAGAACTATTTGCCATTATGGTCGGTGGCTTAGCCTCTGTTGCAGGTACAGTACTTGCCGGTTATGCGGGTCTTGGGGCTGATATGCGATTTCTAATTGCAGCCAGTTTTATGGCGGCACCAGGCGGGCTATTAATGGCAAAAATAATTATGCCAGAAACGGAAAAACCCCATCAGAACTTTGAAGAAGTATTAGATGATGCAGATAAACCCGCCAATGTGATCGATGCTGCTGCTGTAGGTGCTTCCAATGGTTTACGCCTGGCTGTTAATGTGGGGGCCATGTTAATTGCTTTCGTTGGCTTAATTGCACTTTTAAACTTCTGGTTAGGCGGGATAGGTGAGTACTTCGGTATCACAGATCTTACCTTCCAGTACTTGCTTGGAAAGCTATTCTCTCCTTTAGCATTTATTTTAGGCGTACCCTGGAGTGAAGCTAACCAGGTAGGCTCCTTAATTGGACAAAAGCTAATTTTAAACGAGTTTGTTGCCTACATGGATTTTGCCAATATTAAAGACAGTTTATCACCCACTTCTCAAGCAATCGCCACCTTCGCTCTTTGCGGCTTTGCTAACCTGTCTTCAATTGCCATCCTGTTAGGGGGACTTGGTAGCTTAGCCCCTTCTCGCCGCCAGGATATCGCTAGAATGGGGATTAAAGCAGTTATAGCAGGCACCCTCTCGAACCTAATGAGTGCCACTATTGCCGGGATCTTTTTAACCCTGGCTGTCCTATAACTCACCAAAGTGCTTTTACACTAAAGGACACTGAAAAATATATATGGAGTAACAGGATTTTTACTCTACTGCGCTAAAGGCCATCCTTGGTCTTTAGCGCTTTTGCTGGGTCCAGTCAGCAGTCACTCCCTATTATCCGATTTTTGCGAAAACGTGTTCAAAAATAGCTTTTCAGCAGCCCCTTTGTTTTTTATCAAGTTTTCCCACAATATTTTCCAATTTCACTTGATTTCATTCCCAGGAAAAGGCATAAGAAAAAACCAGACCGATTGGACAACTTTTTTAGATTCACATAGAGTAGTAACCCTATTCAGCCTAGGCTTCATCATATAAAGCAATAAGAGAAAAGTATGACTAAATTAGCACAAGCTGCACAACAAGCGCTTAACTTAATGGATCTGACCTCCCTCAATGACGATGATACTGAAGCGAAAATTATTCAGCTTTGCCACCAGGCCCATAGCCCTGCAGGTAATACAGCAGCGGTTTGTGTTTACCCTCGCTTTGTTCCTATTGCCAAAAAAACTTTAACAAGCCTGAACTGTGAAAATATTCTGATTGCCACTGTCACTAATTTTCCAGCGGGTGGAGATGATGTTGCTATTGCTGAAGCAGAAACCCGTGCTGCTGTTGCCTATGGTGCTGACGAAGTGGATGTTGTATTTCCCTATCGAGCACTAATGGCTGGAAATGAAACGATTGGCGCTGAGCTGGTAGCTGCTTGTAAACAAGCTTGTGGTGACAAAGTTAAACTGAAAGTGATTATCGAAAGTGGTGAGTTAAAAGACCCAGCCTTAATTGAAAAAGCCAGTCTAATCAGTATTCAGGCAGGCGCTGATTTTATTAAAACTTCCACCGGCAAAGTACCTGTTAATGCCACTCTAGACGCAGCGGAAATCATGCTAAAAGCAATTAAAGCTAACGGCAGTCAGTGCGGCTTTAAAGCAGCGGGCGGGGTTCGTAATGCTGAGCAAGCAGCAGAATATTTATCACTGGCCCGCAACTTGTTAGGTGATGACTGGGTCTCTGCACAACACTTTCGCTTTGGTGCCAGCAGTTTATTAGCAAGCTTACTCACCACCTTAGGGCACCAACCAGGAAACAATACAGCTGGTAGTAGTTATTAACAAAACACTACCAATAACAAAAACAAGCAATTAAAAATCAACTGTAATTACCCTTCAGAATGCTCTAGTCGTTCATGAAGGTGTCGCTAACGATTATTGGTGAATAAATATGAAGCTTCCATATTTTACCAACTTTTGCGACAGCCTCTCATGAAGGGTATAAAACCAATAGGGGTGCATAAGATGTATTTACCTCAAGAAATTATTCGCCAAAAGCGCGATGGTCAAACGTTAAGTAAAGAGCAAATACAGTTTTTTGTTGAGGGGATTACCTCGGGCAAAGTTAGCGAAGGCCAAGTTGCTGCATTAGCCATGGCTGTTTATTTTAACGATTTTACTATGCCTGAGCGGGTCGCTTTTACTCAAGCCATGCAGCACTCAGGTGATGTACTCGACTGGAGTGACTTACAGTTACCTGGCCCTATCGTAGACAAACACTCAACCGGTGGGGTTGGCGATGTCGTTAGCCTTATGCTTGGGCCAATGATTGCGGCCTGTGGAGGTTATGTGCCGATGATTTCAGGTCGTGGCTTAGGCCATACTGGCGGCACATTGGATAAACTCGACAGTATCCCCGGCTATAACACTAACCCAGATAACACCCGGTTTAGAAAAGTGGTCAAAGACGTTGGCGTTGCCATTATTGGTCAGACTGCCAACCTGGCACCTGCTGATAAGCGGGTTTATGGTATTCGTGATGTCACCGCTACCGTTGAATCCGTAGCAATGATCACCTGTTCCATCCTCGCTAAAAAACTTGCCGCCGGGCTAGACGCCCTAGTGATGGATGTAAAAGTCGGCAACGGGGCCTTTATGCCCAGTTACGAAAAATCCAAAGAACTGGCTCAGAGCATTGTTCAAGTCGCTAATGGTGCTGGAGTAGCTACCAGCGCACTGTTAACCGATATGAACCAGGTGCTTGCGAGTACGGCCGGTAATGCTGTGGAGGTTCGCGAAACAGTTGATTATTTAACCGGTCGTTACCGTAACCCTCGATTACATCAGGTGACCATTGAGTTATGTGCTGAGTTGCTATTGCTAGCCAATCTGGCAAGCTCAATCTCAGAAGCCCGCGATAAGCTCAACATGGCCTTGGATAGCGGTAAAGCTGCTGAGATATTTGCCAAGATGGTCAGCGCCCTCGGTGGCCCTGCTGATTTACTGGAAAAACCAGAACACCATCTACCGCTGGCTCCGATCAGTAAACCACTAGTTGCGTCCCAAACTGGTGTCATATCCACTATGAATACGCGAGAGCTAGGTATTGCCGTTGTTCAGTTAGGCGGGGGCAGACAACGTGCTTCCGATAAAATCGACTACCAAGTAGGGTTATCTGATATTGTGACGTTAGGCACAAAGGTTGACAAAGGCCAGTCATTAATGACAATTCATGCCCGCAACGAAACTGACTGGCAAGCCGCTGCAGATTACATTTCAGCCAATTTAACTTTATCGACAGCAGCACCAGAAACAACTCCTTGTGTCTATGAACGCATTGATTTAGCAAGCTGCCAAGAGAAGCCCCTATGAAACGAGCCCTGATTTTAGTACTGGATTCCTTCGGGATTGGTGCCACCGCCGATGCTCACACTTTTGGCGATACCGGTGCCGATACCCTTGGCCATATTGCTGAAGCCTGTGCAAAAGGAACAGCGAATAATGGTCGCAGCGGTCCACTGAAGTTGCCTAATCTGACCAAGCTAGGCTTAATGCACGCAGCAAAAGGTAGTACAGGCAACTTTCCTATGGGTGTGGATACCCAATGTGACCTCATTGGCGCCTATGGCTTTGCCAAAGAACTCAGCAGCGGCAAAGACACACCAAGCGGTCACTGGGAAATAGCTGGCGTACCTGTGCTATTCGATTGGGGCTATTTTTCTGAGCAGCAACAAAGCTTTCCTCCCGAATTACTGGAAAAACTGATTAAGCGAGGCAAATTACCTGGCGTATTGGGTAATTGCCATGCCTCTGGCACCACTATTATTCAACAGTTAGGTGAAGAGCATATCAAGAGCGGCAAACCCATTGTTTATACCTCAGCTGATAGTGTGTTCCAAATTGCCTGTCATGAAGACAGTTTTGGTTTAGAAAGGCTTTATGAGCTGTGTGAGATTGCCCGTGAGCTTTGTGATGAGTACAACATTGGTCGGGTGATTGCCCGCCCCTTCGTTGGTGACCATCCAGATAATTATGCACGCACTGGCAATCGGCGTGACTATGCTGTACCCCCACCCGCCCCAACCGTACTGGATAAACTGGCTGCTGCAGGTGGCGAGGTAATCAGTATCGGTAAAATTGCCGATATTTATGCCCACCAGGGCATTACTCAAAAGGTCAAAGCGACTGGCTTGGACGAATTGTTTGATGCAACCCTGACAGCAATGGACAACACTGGCGACAACAGTATTATTTTTACCAATTTTGTCGACTTTGATTCATCCTATGGCCATCGTCGTGACATTAACGGTTATGCCTGTGCCTTAGAGTACTTTGATCAACGCTTACCAGAATTACTCAATAAAATGCAGCCTAGTGATATTGTCATTATGACTGCTGATCATGGCTGCGACCCCAGCTGGCCTGGCTCCGACCATACTCGAGAACATATTCCTGTGTTAGTTTACGGTCAGTCAGTCCCCACTCAAGACCTGGGTCAACGAGAAACTTTTGCAGACATCGGCCAAAGCCTTGCCAGTTACTTTAAGTTAACGCCGATGGAATACGGCACTTCATTTTTGTCGTAACTCATTAATTTTTTTAGAACGAACAAAACGGAGAAATAACATAATGGCTACTCCTCACATCAGTGCAGCACCCGGTGATTTTGCTGAGACTGTATTAATGCCAGGCGACCCGCTAAGAGCTAAATTTATTGCTGAAAACTTCTTAACAGATGCTAAATGTGTCACTGAAGTCCGCAATATGTTTGGTTACACCGGCACTTATAAAGATCGCCGTATTTCAGTCATGGGCTCCGGCATGGGGATTCCTTCCATGTCCATTTATGCCAAAGAATTAATTACTGATTATGATGTTAAAAAAATTATTCGGGTGGGTAGCTGTGGTGCTGTTGATGACAGCATCAAATTGCAAGATATTATTATCGGTATGGGCGCTAGCACCGACTCCAAAGTAAACCGGATTCGCTTTAATGACTATGATTTTGCGGCTATTGCAGATTATCAATTATTAGCTAATGCTGTGACGGCAGCTAAACAAAAACAATTACCAGTACGAGTGGGTAATGTGTTTTCATCCGACCTGTTTTATACCCCAGATCAACAACTGTTTGAGCTAATGGCAAAATACCGGGTATTGGCTGTTGAAATGGAAGCGGCTGGTTTATACGGGGTAGCCGCTGAGTATGGTGCCCAAGCACTGGCTATTTTCACTGTCAGTGACCATATTACCCGCAATGAAAAACTCAGTGCAGAAGCACGTCAAACCAGCTTTAAGCAAATGATTGAGCTGGCATTAGATTCTGTTTTACTAGATAAATAACGGTTTTAAAAAAGCAAGCTTAGTGTCCGATATGGAGTAACTCCCCACAGAATACCCTGTTACTCCATATGTATTAGCTTCTGCGATCATCTCTGGCAGCTTTTTATTTAGGTTACCTCTAATTAAAATCCTCTTTAAATAGAGAACTTCACTTCCTCGCCATTATTTGATCGATTTTGAGTAAACTGCCTGACGATTTCATCGGGGCTAACCGGCTCGCAAAATAAATAGCCCTGCGCTTCATCACACAACAATTGTTGTAAAAACTGTTGTTGCTCGATGGTTTCCACCCCTTCAGCAACGGTTCTAATGCCCATGCTTTTGGCCAAATGAATAATAGCTCTAACAATCCCAGCCTGATCCGCCTCAGGCCCCCCTGTAGTAGAAATTTGATGAATAAACTGCTTATCAATTTTAACGCAATTAATAGGTAGCCGGTTTAAATAACTCAAAGACGAATAACCTGTGCCGAAATCATCAATGGCTACTCCTACACCTAGATCTTTAAAAGCATGGAGTAATACACTGTTCTTTTCGACATTTTTCATTACAGCGGATTCAGTTAATTCAATTTCTAGGTCACTACCAGCCAGTCCATACTCAGACAACACCTGTTGAATAAATTTGTGTAACTGGTTATTTTGCAATTCGGTAGCAGAAACATTCACCGCGATTTTTACTGAGAGCCCTGCTGCCCTCCACTCCTGAGACTGCCGGCAAGCCTCTGTTACAATCCAACGTCCCAAGCTATGAATTAACCCAGAGTTTTCTGCAATAGGAATAAACTCCAGCGGCATAACTTCCCCAAACTCAGGGTGTGTCCAGCGTGTTAATACTTCAACACTGGTATATTGCCCAGTAATTAAATTGGTTCTGGGCTGAAAGGTCAGGTACATTTGTGGCGAGCCGATGGCTTTTTGTAAGTCTTTTTCAAGCCTTACCCGCCGCTGCATAACCTCGGCCTGCTCTTCCTTAAACAGCGATACATGCAACCCTTTATGTTTGGCCTGATACATCGCAATATCGGCATTTTTAAACAACTCGCCCAGGTTATCGCCATCTTCCGGGTAGCAGGCGATACCAATACTGGCGCCTAGTTCAATTGGATGATCATTGATCTGACAAGGTTCATTTAACGCTTCTCGAATTCGATTGGCTAATTGTAAAGCCGTTAATGAATTACACTCAGGTAAAATGATCGAAAATTCATCCCCTCCTTGACGACACAAGGTATCTACTTCTCTCAAGCTGGATTTCACCCGCTGGCCAATTTCGATTAAAACAGCATCCCCCACATCATGACCGAGGGTGTCATTAACTTGTTTAAATTTATCCAAATCAATAACCATCACCCCCATACTTTTTTTCTGGCGCTTGGCCATGGCCAAGCTTTGCCTGGCTCGTTCCATCAATAATCGGCGGTTTGGTAAATTAGTAAGGGAATCATAAAAAGCCAGATTCTCAATCTGCTCCATCCGTCTTACCCGCTCAGAAATATCTTTATGAATACCAATAACGCGACGGGGGTTCCCTTCCACATCAATGTCCACCACTTTACCGCGTGACAGCACATGAATTAATTCACCATTACTACGATACATCCGGAACTGATCTTCATACTCACCATGACGACAAATATGATCACCGATAAAAGCTTTGGCTTTTGGTAAATCATCAGGATGAACATATTGCAACCAAGCCTGGGGATCATCTTCAAATTCAGTACTCGCATAACCCAGCATGGCAATATACTGCGGGCTATAAAAAATACTTTGGGTTACCAAGTCATAATCCCAAATGCCTTCATCAGCCACTTCAAATGCATAACGCAGCTGTTCTTCACTGCGTTTTAAGCGCTCTTCTGCTTCTTTACGTCGAGTAATGTCCGTTAATGTACCCAACAACCTAATGGGCTTATTCTCTCGATCAAACTGGGCTTTGCCCCGTTCTAGCACCCAAATATAATGGCCGTCACGATGCTTTTTGCGATGTTCGCTTAAATAAAACTCACTGGCTTCGCAGGTATGGGCCTGACACTCTTTAATAGTGCGCTCACGATCCTCAGGGTGAATTAAACTTAACCATTCTTCCCCGTTTAAAATCATATTTTCCTGGCTATAACCCAGCATTTCATACCAGCGAGGGGAATAAAACAACATTCCATCTTGAATTTCCCAGTCCCAAATACCATCCTGACTACCTTCCAACGCCAACTGCCAGCGCTGTTCAGAACGTACTAATTTATTAATGGCACGATGTTGTTCTGTAATATTGACAGCAAATGCAATGACTCCATTTATAAAGCCATCACTACTCAATACAGGGGTATAACGAAAGTCATAGACTTCTGATTCTCGATCAGGTGACTCATAACGGCGCTCAACCTGTACGGTTTCTCCTCGAATGATTTGATTTAAAAAGCGAATGCCTTCATCCTCACTGGAAAACTCCACTGCAACGGGTAAAAAATCCATGCCCGGTTTAATTTCAACCTTTGCATAATGCTTCATTAACTCAAAGTGCGTTTCATTAAAGAAGATATATTTAAAATCCATATCTAATGAAAAAACCTGGATCGTAGGATTATCCAATAAATCATGTCCTCGCCACTCAGCCAGACCTGACTTCAGTAATTCATCATCTCCTGCTTCCACAGCTTTTTCAGGATTTTGTAACAGCTCCAAGGTTCGCTGGGTTTCCAGCAGCTCTTTTTGCAGCTCTTTTAAATTACGAAATATTGAAAAGATGGGTTTTTTCCATTCGGATAAGTCTGGTAAAGGCTCAACGCGTAAACCAACCGCCATCCACAAACATGCCATGAAAGTTGCAATACCACTGGCTAACCAGGCATAGGCCAGTAAATCCTGCCCAGCTAAATAACTGAGCTCTGCCAGGTTATGACGCAATACAGAATCAACCAGCAAAATCAACAGCATAGTAATACCCAGTCGCAGAGCGGCTGAAATACCGGGCATCAGCCACACCAGGATTTCCCATAATATTGCCATTGATACCAGCATCAGCATGGAAATAGCTGCACTGACCAGGGAGGGTAATACCATGGAGCGTACATGCAGAGGCGAACCATCAGCTACCAAACTGGTATTAAGTGAGGCAAGCCCCAAATTAATAAGCGGCACCAGACTACTAACAATAATTAAACCAATGGCAACCCGTGCCGCAAAAGGCCCCTCATACAGATAAAGGAGAATAACCCCAAAGATCATGCCACTGTAAACGGTAATATCCACCAGCATGAGTGACAGTGGCGCTTTGACAATACGAAAATCGGCATAGCCATAACGCCAAGCTAGGACACTGAAAATAACCAATGCCCCATACAATAATGCCAGGGTGAATTTTTTACGGAGCCTATGACAAAGGCAAACTAACCCATGAATAACGATCAGGTTGACCACAAAGCTCGGCAGCTCTTCAAGCACGCCAACCCCCTTGGATGAAAACAACTACTTTTAAAAATGCTTTTTCATAACTGTAGCCCAGCAAATGTCATTATGCTGGTTGCACCCGTCACTTATATCCCTCGAAAGTTAACAGGTAACTCGCTACAATGCCGTCACAACTCGGTATTGATATTTAGTAGGGCTAACCGCTTGTCATCTCAGCAACCACCTCAGGCAGAGCTTTCCTGGAATCCACAGGGGCTCCCTATCGCCACCACATTCGACGATGTTTATTTTTCAAAAACCAATGGTTTAGCAGAAACACGCTATGTATTTCTTGCGCATAACCAGTTAGCAGAACGTTGGCAAAGCCTTCGAGAAAACTTTTTTACTATTGCCGAAACAGGCTTTGGCACAGGCTTAAATTTTCTCTGCACCTGGCAACTTTGGCAGCAACATGCACCAGCAACAGCACAGCTGCATTATATTTCCTGTGAGCAGTACCCATTGACCAAGCAAGACTTATTGCAGGCACTGGCCTTATGGCCTGAATTAGCTCCCTATGCCAATAAGCTATTGAGTCAATACCAGATACTTGGACCTGGCATTTATCGCTTTCAATTTGCTAACGGCAAGGTTTTGCTTACCTTGTTAATTGGGGATGCTAATGAGTGCCTTCCACAATTGGATGGATCTGTTAATGCCTGGTTTTTAGATGGCTTTGCCCCCGCGAAAAACCCTTCACTATGGCAGCCCAGTTTATTTCAAGCCATAGCAAATAAAAGCACGATAGGAACGACCTTCAGTACTTTTACTGCTGCTGGGATCGTTCGCCGTGGTTTACAAGCCGTTGGTTTTACGGTCAATAAAGTCAAAGGGTTTGGTAGCAAGCGGGATATGCTGTGTGGCATTAAAGACAATACTATCTCTTCTGTAATCACAACTAAAACCCCATGGCTTGATCGTCCCCAACCTCTTCAAACTGCTCAGGCCAAGCAGGCCCTGATAGTTGGTGCGGGTTTAGCAGGTGCCTCCACAGCAGAAGCCTTACGCCTACGAGGCTTTAAGGTTACTGTGTTGGACCAGCAGGCTGCACCAGCTGAGGCGGCTTCAGGTAACCCTCAAGGTGTGCTTTATGCGAAATTATCTGCCCATCAAACCCCACTCAACCAGTTGGTTGGACAAGGCTATCGCTTCAGCTTGCAATGGTTAAATAACATCCAACAGCGATTATCCCAGCAGTCTTTTTGGTCTGCCTGTGGGGTGATTCAACTGGCGTTTAATGACAAAGAAGCGGAACGACAACAAGCGATTATTAACAGTGGCCTATACCCTGAGAGTATGGTCCAAGCTGCTACATCGACTATGCTGAGTGAGCTAGCAGGTACTGAAATAAAATACCCAGGGTTGTTTTTCCCAGAAGCAGGTTGGGTTTCACCTAAGCATTTATGTACTAGTCTCTTGCAGCAGCCTGGCATTAACTTTATACCACAGGCACAAATTATTGATATTCAGTGGCAAGCAGATGAGCAACAGTGGTGTTTAACTGACCATCAACAGCGTCAATGGCAAGCCCCGGTGGTGATCATTGCGGGTGGTACACTAAGTAGTCAGCTAAAAGCAAGCCGCTATTTGAAACTGGCTGCTATTCGTGGCCAAACCAGTTACTTTCCAGTCAACGAAACTAGCCAGCAGCTGAGAACTGTCATTTGTGGTGATGGCTATTTAGCGCCCGCCGTTGCAGGCCAGCACTTAGTAGGCGCTACTTTCAATCACCATTCTACAACTGGCGAATTAACCATTGAAGACCATCAGCTGAACTTACACCGTTTACAACAGTTAGCCCCTAGTTGCTATACAGCCTGCCAGCAGCAACAACCAACTGGATTTCAAGAAGGAAGAGTCGGCTTTCGGTGTACGACTCCTGACTTTATGCCTGTCATTGGTCCACTTGTTGCCGAACAAGCCTTTATTGAAACCTACGGTGATTTACGGAAAAATGCCAGACAGCCATTTACTCAACCAGCCCCTTATCAATCAGGCCTATTTGTTACCACGGGTCATGGTTCTAGGGGGTTAATTTCTGCGCCACTTGCAGGGGAAATTCTTGCTTGCTATGTAACAGGTGAGCCCATGCCAGTAGGCCATGAGTTACTAGCGGCCCTTCACCCTAGCCGCTTTTTGGTGAAGGACTTAATTCAACGTAAGCGCTAAAATCAAAAAGAATACGGCTTATGAGGCATCAAGACTCTGTACATAGTGACAATTACCCCACATCTTATTACGTTGCTAGTGTTAATCAGCAGCCGGCCTACCCTCATTTAAACAGCAATAAAACAGTTGATGTCTGTATTATTGGTGGCGGTTTTACTGGTATTTCTACTGCATTAGAGTTGGCTGAGCGTAATTACCAAGTCTGCGTACTAGAAGCTCATCAGGTTGGCTGGGGAGCCTCTGGTCGCAATGGAGGCCAACTTATTAGAGGGATTGGACATGGGACTGAACAATTTCGGAACTTAATTGGCCAAGAAGGTATTGATGCGATCTGGCATATGGGGATCGAAGCTGTAGAAATTGTTAAAGAACGAGTGGCTAAATACCAAATAGACTGTGACTTAACCTGGGGGTATTTTGACGCAGCTACCAAGCCAAAACACCTTCGTCAATTAGCTGATTACTACCAAGAATCCACCCAACGCAACTACTCTTATCCATTGAAATGGGTTAACCAGGCAGAACTTTGCTCCGTGGTTGGGGCTAACGGCTATATCGGAGGGTTAGTCGATATGGGTAGCGGCCATTTGCACCCACTAAACCTGTGTTTAGGCGAAGCCGCTGCAGCCACCCAGCTTGGGGTTGAAATCTATGAAAAAAGCCCTGTCACTGCTATTGAGCCTGGGCTACACCCCACAGTAAAAACGCCCTATGGCCAGGTTAAAGCCAATGCCGTTGTGGTGGGTTGTAATGCCTACCTTGGTCAACTACTGCCACAGCTAGCAGGTAAAGTGCTCCCCGCAGGCAGCTATATCATCGCTACTGAGCCACTCACTGATAGCCTAGCTCAACAGTTATTACCTCAGAATATGGCTGTCAGTGACCAGCGGATCACCTTAGATTACTTTCGCCTTTCCGCAGACAAGCGGTTGTTATTTGGTGGGTTGTGTCATTATTCTGGTCAGCACCCCGGCAATATTAGCCAGGCCCTGCGACCTAATATGCTTAAGGTATTTCCACAACTGGCCAGTGTGAATATTGATTATCAGTGGGGAGGTTACATTGGCATTGGGGCTAATCGAATGCCCCAATTGGGAGTACTTGACCAAAATATCTATTATGCCCAAGCCTACTCTGGTCATGGTTTGAGTGCCACCCATATGATGGGCAGGCTAATGGCTGAGGCATTGAGTGGTCAGCTAGAGCGTTTTGATGTATTTGCTAATATTAAGCACCTGACTTTTCCTGGAGGCCCATTATTAAGATCCCCCTTATTAGCATTAGGGATGTTGTATTACCGCTTAAAAGACTGTTTTTAAATACAACTATTTAAAACCATGTTCAGAAATTATCCTTACATTATGCGTGCTGCTTGGTTTTTAGCTGGCCATCATGCTGCCATTCACAACGCGCTTTTAACTCTTCACCTGGTGAGTGATAGCTTTTCTCCGCATGCCAGCTAAAAGTATGGGTGCCAGCCAGTTCAGTTTCTAAATGTACGGTGGCAGAATTCCAGTACATTTGCTTTAAAATCGCTTCAAACTTTTTTATCCACTGCTCCCAGTCACACTCCACAGCACAATAAGAAGCCCCAAAGTGAATAACTTGGGTTATATAAGTACCTTGCTCAGGCTGACTGCCTGATACAGCAAAAAAATCACGAGACAAAAAAGGCCACTCATCCCCGCCGGGTAGTGAGTGAATTGTGCGTAAGTTATGGTATCTACGTTTAAGCACTTCTGTCTCATTACCAAAGGGTAAGTCTTTTATACAACCATACACTATTGACTCACGGTCCAAGTGATACTCCTTCCTGAAAAGACCGACAAATGCCGTATTGTAGCGCAAAAAAACCAGCTCTTAGGAGCACTTAATAAATAACGTGAAAAATGTTACCTAATTGAGTGCTCCATCGTATTAGTCTAGCTTTATTGGCGGTCTATTTTTTGTTCAACGAGCGCTAATTGACAAGTAGTTTCAGGTTTGACACTTCATTCCCTGAAGCAATTATTGTTTCGAGCGCTTCAATCCTTCAATCAACCTATACCCTTCACGAATGACTTTAAGGGTTTACAGCCATTCGTATTGGCTATATTAATTAGTTACTGCACCAAGTATTTTTTAACTGTGTATAGGGTAAATTTTGTATTTGCATTATTACTCAATTAACAGTAACTGATATCCCTTCTAAGCTTGGATTATGCTACCAACTGTCTAGAGAGAGAAGCACCTAAGCAAGGGCTTGTTCACAGGCTGGTGTTTTTTTGAAAAGAGTGAGACTTAATTACTCTAAATTTAGCCAAACAACCATTGCCAAAAACTGGGCTTATTTAACTCTTCTTCACATTGCTTCAATTGATAACGATACTGCTTAGCTTTTTTTTCAACCCGCTTAGCCACCCCCATCAACCATCGCTTACGCCGGTAGGTGCGGCGCTGGTAACCACCCCACCCTTCATGATAATTAAGGTATTGATTGCGAGCATCAGATAACTTGACACCATTAATGCGTAGCGATTTATTGGTATACCAGCCAATAAAATCAACTGCATCAGCAAATTCGTCACGATCCCCCCAAGCCCCTACTTCTGTACGATAATCATCCCAAACCCCATCTAGTGCTTGGGCATAACCATAGGCTGTAGAAATACGAGGCCCTGGAATAAATCCCCAATACCATCGCCGTGGCGGTCGTGCATTCGCCACATAGCTGGATTCATGATACATAATGGACATCATCACTGGGATGGGTGTTCCCCATCGCTGGGTGCTCTTTTTGGCTTCGTGGTACCAGTCTTCTTTTTCTTGGAATATGTTACAAATATTATGGGGGTTTTCAGGTGGTGGGGCATGTGCACAGCCCGTCAGAAACAAGCTGATACCCACTACTAACCCCACCATACGTTTACCCGAAGTTGTAGCGTAATGGCCCTTGATTAATGGCCAACTACAGCCAGGTAAACCGAACTTACGAATAATAAAGCTAACTTTCGCCAGAATGATACTGCTCCAACAATGCGATTAAAGCTTGTTCATTGAGTATATCAACACCTAAAGACTCTGCTTTTGCTAGTTTTGAGCCTGCTTTCTCACCAGCAATAACGGCAGTTGTCTTATTTGACACTGAACCAGATACTTTTGCTCCCAGCGCTTGTAAGTTTTGCTTAGCCTCATCACGGGACATTTGTGACAAGGTACCGGTTAATACATAAGTATAGCCAGCTAATGGCTTTTCCTGAGCTTGTTCTACTACAACTGTTGGCCATTGCACGCCATAGCCAATCAACCGCTCAATAACGGCTAAATTATGTGGTTCACTAAAAAATACAGCGATATGCTTCGCTACGATAGGGCCAACATCCGACACCTGTTGTAAGCTTTCCTGATCAGCCTGCTGCAACGCTGTCAGGTTACCAAAATAATTAGCTAACTGTTGTGCAGTTGCCTCTCCTACTTCACGAATGCCTAGTGCATAAATAAATCGGGCCAGTGTCGTTTGCTTAGCTTCAGTCAACGCATTAATTAAGTTCTCTGCTGACTTGGGCCCCATTCTTTCTAGTTTTGCCACTTCCTCTGCAGTTAGGTTAAATAAATCGGCTACATCGTTAATAAGCGCCTGATCAACGAGTTGCTCAACGAGCTTTTCACCTAACCCATCAATATCCATCGCTCGGCGACTGGCAAAATGCTTAATAGCTTCTTTACGTTGTGCAGCACAAATTAAACCGCCACTACAGCGCGCAACAGCCTCTCCTTCAACCCGTTCAATCTGTGATTCACAAACAGGGCAGTGATCAGGTATTGAAACCGGCTGTGCATTAGCTAACCGTTTTTCAATAATGACTTTCACCACTTGAGGAATAACATCCCCTGCCCGACGAATAATCACAGTGTCACCCGCTCTTACATCCAGGCGAGCCACTTCATCCATATTATGTAGTGTGGCATTGGTGACGGTCACACCACTAACGAACACTGGCTTCAACCGAGCAACAGGGGTGATTGCCCCCGTTCGCCCCACTTGAAACTCCACTTTTTCCAATACAGTACTTTCTTCCTGGGCAGGAAATTTATAAGCAATTGCCCAGCGAGGTGCCCGTGCGACAAATCCTAATTGTTGCTGCTGAGCAAGTGAGTTCACCTTATATACAATGCCATCTATTTCATACGACAACTGTTCCCTTTTCTGCTCAAGCTGGGTGTAATAATCTTGAGCTTCAACGACACCTGTCACCACTTTAATTTCAGCATTAAGTTTAAATCCCCACTTACCCAGTAGAACCAATACTTCATTATGATTGTCCGGCAGCTCGCCACCTTCAATAATACCGACTCCATAACAGCACATTTCCAACGGGCGGTTAGCTGTAATACTTGAATCAAGCTGGCGTAAACTACCTGCAGCCGCATTACGTGGATTAACAAAGGTTTTTTCACCTTTTTCTGCCGCTTTTGCATTTAAGGCTTCAAACCCTGCTTTTGGCATATAGACTTCACCACGCACTTCTATTCGGTCAGGTATTTGCTCTCCCATTAGCTGCAATGGCACAGAAGGAATGGTGCGGATATTTAAAGTAATATCTTCACCAGTATTACCATCCCCTCGAGTTGCCGCTCTTACCAAGATTCCTCTTTCATAAAGCAAGCTAACAGCAATACCATCAAGCTTAGGCTCACAGGTGTACTCAATAGAAACATCCGTTTTCAATCGGTCTTGAATACGCCGTTCAAAATCAGCCAATTCTTGTTCATTAAATGCATTATCCAGTGACAACATAGGAAGCTCATGCACCACTTCATTAAATCCAGCCAGTGGAGCAGCACCCACCCGCTGTGTAGGTGATGAGGGAGTAATAAGCTCTGGGAATTGCTGCTCTAAGCTCTGTAGTTCCCGAAGCAAGCGGTCAAATTCAGCATCGGTGACAACCGGATCATCTTTAACGTAATAGTGATAGTTATGCTCATTAATGGATTTTCTTAACTGTTCAACTTGTTGTTTAACTGCACTCGATGCTGACATTCATTTCCCCAACAATCAGCTAAAAAACGTCAGGCCTGCAAAGCAGGCCTGAGATCATAGAAGTTAGTACGAAAAAAAGGTTTACTGAACGGACTGCTTTCTAACCAGCACACGACGTTCGTAGTCCATGATGCGCTGACGACAGTGTTCTAATGTTTGCTGCGTCATCACACTGTGCTGTTCATCCTTCAACTCACCTTGCAATGAACGGGACAAATAGTAAGCTGCCATCGCCATTTCCTCAAAGGCTTTCATTGGCTCTGGAGGCCCTGGCAAACTCATGAACAAACTGAGCACTGATGTTTGCAGCTGCTCCATAGAAGCCAAGTCAAAGTAGCCAGGCTCTACTCCATTAGCTGCACTGAATAAAACACAACCATTACCGTCAGGCTGCTCATGACGATGGAAAATTTGCATCTCACCAAACTTGAGGCCATTTGCCAATAATGCATGCAACAGCTCACTACCAACAAACCCTTCTTCGGTTTTTGCAACAACATTTATAATGATCACTTCTTCAGCAATAGACTGATTAGATTGATCCACCGCTGTGGTAGCAGGCTCTTTCTTAACCGTTTTTACTGGGGCTCGTTTAGTGGTTTTTTGTTTGCTGGTATTTTTATTAATAACACGAGCAGCAGTAGGCTTAGTCACAGGTGTTGTATAGTGATCAGTCTTATCCGCTATTAACACATCGTCATCTGCTTCAGCATCAGAAGCAATCACAGGCTTGGTTGTTGGCGCTTTTTTATTCGTTGTTGAACTGTTACTGCCCCATGAAACCTTAGCCGTTTTATATTGCTGTAGTGGTGTCACTTTATCTGTTTTTTCTGCAACCACTGGCGTACTGATTAATGGTGGCTCTGGTGCCACTGTTTCTTCAGCCACAGGGATCACCTCATCATCCAGCATCACCGGCTGATCTCCTTGAGCAACAACACGAGCGCCCCCGTTGGGTAATTCATTATTAAAATCATCAACGTCATTTTGTAACCCAGCACCCATTCCTAAAGACAAGTCTCTAGCGCGACGCCGGTTAACTTTCATCCGACGATAACCATCAAATAAAATACCGGCTATCACAATCATGCCGATAATAATTAACGATTCTCGTAACCCGATATCCATTGTATTTGTCAACCTTATTACTAATTAGGCTATCATAACCCTACTCAACCACTACCTGGCACAACCGTCAGATATTTTTGTGAAGGCCTTGTAAAATAAACACTGCTAACACAAAATATTGAACCATCAGCCTCCAGTTTATGAGCGGTTACAACAGACTTTAACTTGCGCTTGTTGTTTGCTATACGACAATTTACAGCAACAATCTAGAGCGGCAATGCTTCTTACGTCTTACAATAATTATGGTGCATATTTTTCAAGCCGTGCAATATTTAGCCGCTTTTTAGCCATAAATTTTTATCTAAGACTTACGCGCAACCTGTTTCCTATTCATTTTTTGATGCTAGTTTGCTGCCAGTGCAGCGGCAGCTTCTACATCAACGGCTACCAGGCGAGATACCCCAGGCTCTTGCATGGTTACCCCCATTAATTGGCTGGCAGCTTCCATCGCTATTTTATTGTGGGTAATGTAAATAAATTGTACTGACTTAGACATTTCCGTCACCATGCGAGCATAGCGTCCCACATTGGCATCATCTAAAGGCGCATCAACCTCATCCAACATACAAAATGGCGCAGGATTTAGCTGGAAAATTGAAAACACTAACGCGATGGCCGTTAATGCTTTCTCACCACCTGACAATAAATGAATCGTGCTGTTTTTCTTACCTGGGGGTCTGGCCATTATCGCCACCCCCGTGTCTAATAAATCCTCACCCGTTAGTTCTAAATAAGCACTTCCGCCACCAAACACCTTCGGAAAAAGGGTTTGTAACCCATTATTGACCTTATCAAAAGTGCTCTTAAACCGATTACGCGTTTCTTTATCAATTTTTCTGATAGCGTCCTCAAGCGTATTCAACGCTTCTTGTAAATCGTCATTTTGAGCATCTAAATAACGTTTACGCTCTGACTGCACTTCATACTCTTCAATTGCAGCCAGGTTAATGGCACCCAACCGCTGGATTTTATTAGCCAGTTTTTCCAGCGTTTCAGTCCAAATGGCTTCATCAGCATCTTCAGGAAGTTCAGCAATGACTTGCTCTAAATCAAACTGTTCTGCCTGCAGTTGTTCCTGCAACGTATTTAATCTAACCGTTAAACCTTGCCACTCAATCCGCTGCTGCTCTAATTCACCACGAATTTTAGTGGCTTGTTGTTCTGCACCACTGCGTAGCTTTTCATACTGTCGTATTTCATGATCAACGGTTTCAAGCTCACGACGAGCGTTGCCTAATTCATCTTCAACTTGGATTCGACGTTCTAATTGCGCTTCAAGTTCCATATCCCACTCAGCGAGTGGTAATTCCGTTTGGGCAATGGTCTCTTTTATCTGGCTCTGCTGATCAGCAAAACGCGACACCTGGCTGGTTAGCCGGCTCAGGCCTTGCTCAATTGACTGCAGTTGAGTTGTCAGCGACTGTTGCCGCAATGCCAGCTGATGCGATTTATCTTTATCATAACGGGCCTGCTGACGAGCTTGATCAAGTGCGGCCCTGATTTCATCACGACTGGCTAATAACTGTTCCCGCTGACCTTCATCATCTGCCATTAAGTCCAGCGCTTCTTGTAACAGCAGCCGTGCCTCACTGATATTCTGTTGTTCCTGGTGTTGTTGACTGGCCAGCTCTTCTAATTCTTGAAGTACTCTATTACGCCGTTCAAGCACCTGCTCAACCTTCACTTGCTTACCACTCAATGCGGCTTTGCACTCCCCTTGCTGCCGATTAAGCTCAGCCAGGGTTTTCTGAAGTTGCTCTCGCTGCTGCTCTGCAGCTCGGTGTTGATCCTGAAGTTCCGTCAATTGCTGGCTGTGAGCAGCAATGGTGGTTTCCAGGTGGTCAATGGTATTTGCCAGACTTTCCAGCGCTTGCTTGCGCTTTAAGATACCAGCCTGGGCATTATCGCCTTTAGCCACTCTTAGCCAGTTTGGACCTACCCAAATACCTTCCCGGCACACAACAGACTCATGGGGCGATAACTCATGACGATGGGCTAAGGCTTCTGGTAGGGTTTCAGCCAAATAGATCCCTGACAGTAAAGGGGCAATATGGCTATCATCATTAACGATTGACAGTAAAGGCGTTTTACCATTGAGTGAGACTGAGTGCTGTTGGCTCTGAGGTTCAAGCAGAGTAACGGTGCCTTCTTTCAAGGTTGCCAGCTGCTCAGAGGTTGTATCAAGCTGATCCACGACTATCGCTTGCAGACAGTCCCCCAGCACGGTTTCTAATGCGGTTTCCCAACCCGGTGTCACTGACAGTTGCTCTGCCAGCTTAGCTTGCTGTGCTAAGCCAGCTTCGGTGATCCAGCTATTAGCCTCATCATTATCACCCATGGCAGCCTGTTGCAATGCCTCTAACGATGCAAAGCGCCCACGAGCCTGCTGTAACTCACTACGTAACTGATCAAGCACCTCTGCCAGTTTCTGTTCTTGTTGACGATAGCTTTCAATTGACTGAGCAACGGTTTCGACTTGCCCAACTTGTGATTCCGTATTCAGCTCCAGTTCCGACAGCTGCTCTTGCAGCAAGGCAATTTCTTCTTCCAAAGGCCCTGCTGAAAGTCCTAGCTGCTCCTCTTCTAAGCGATGAATCCGTTCATGCAATCGCTTCAATACTTGCTCTAAATGCTGAATGCGGGACTGCTCAACCTCTGCCTTCCGTTTAGGTTCTGCTGATCGCTGGTTAAACTGGTCCCAACGGTTTTGCCAGTTTTGCATTGACTCTTCTGCGGTTTGCAGTGCAATCGCCGATTCTTCTTCTGCTGCACTGAGCAACTCTAGCTCTGGGGTTATTTCCGCCAGCTCTTCAGTCAATTGTGCTTGTAGCTGCTGATCATTAACTAAGTCGGAGTTAGCTTCTTGTAAGTTACTTTCACTGGCTTGCAAGTCTTGCTGAAGCTCCGCCAGCCTGGCCTTAGCATGTTGGATGCTTTGCTCTACCCGCGCTACCTCAGCCCCAATACTGTAATAGCGGCCTTGTACTTCATTAAACTGATCTGTTAAGGAAATATGCAGCTCCCGCTGCTTTTCAATGGCGGAATCTTGCGAGCGCTGCCCCGCAACCTCTGCTTCCAGCTTAACTTCCAGCTCACCAATTAATTGTTTTTTGGTTTCCACCTGCTGATGAATAGCTCGCCAGCGCAACCCTTGTAGCTGTGCTTTTTTTAACCGCTCTTCTTCTTTAAATGCTTTATATTTTTCAGCTGCTTGTGCCTGACGATGCAAGTGGTGTAATTGGCGCTCCAGTTCTTCACGCAGGTCGGTCAGTCGCTCAAGATTCTCAGTAGTACGGCGAATACGATTTTCTGTTTCTCGGCGGCGCTCTTTATATTTTGAAATACCCGCCGCTTCTTCAATAAAAACTCTTAACTCTTCAGGTTTAGACTCAATTAAATTAGAGATAATCCCCTGGCTGATAATGGCATAGCTTCGAGGCCCTAGCCCCGTACCAAGGAAAATATCCGTAATGTCTTTCCGCCGGCATTTTGTACCGTTCAGAAAATATTGATTTTTACCATCGCGGGTAACTCGGCGCTTAACTGAAATTTCACTGTACTTGGCGTATTCTCCCACCAATGAGCCATCACTATTATCAAAAATCAATTCTACCGACGCTTGCCCCACAGGTTTCCGTGCATTTGAGCCATTAAAGATAACATCGGTCATTGACTCGCCACGCAGGTTTTTAGCGGAGCTTTCTCCCATTACCCAGCGCACGGCATCAATAATATTTGATTTACCACAACCATTAGGACCCACAACACCACACATGTTACTGGGTAGGGGGACATTAGTGGGGTCAACAAAAGACTTAAAGCCTGCCAGTTTGATTGATTTAAGCCGCATGTAACATTAAATCTCAATAAACATACTTTATAAGATGGCGGGACAATATAAATAAGACTAGTTGTAATCGTCTAAACCTGCAGTATTTAAGGTACCCCCAAGGATAGCTTAATCACATTTCCCCTTAGGGCTGCATTTACACAGGTTTAACAAATAACTGTATTAACAGGTAAGAGCGTGCTTAGAGCAATCACTACTTAGCATACTATCAACAACCCACGATTAGGCTGTTATATAGGCTTTAAAAGCCTACAGGTCACAACTTACTCACTTCACTATAATCACCATACAGTGGCTGAGCAAAGTG
This sequence comes from Spartinivicinus poritis, assembly GCF_028858535.1. Classification (NCBI taxonomy): domain Bacteria; kingdom Pseudomonadati; phylum Pseudomonadota; class Gammaproteobacteria; order Oceanospirillales; family Zooshikellaceae; genus Spartinivicinus; species Spartinivicinus poritis. Next base: position 120,666 of record NZ_JAPMOU010000005.1, on the reverse strand, counting down.
AGTGATTTAGTATGTAGAGTAGTCTCTTTACCAATACAACTAGCACAACTAGCTATAGTCCCCAACAGGACAAGTTTACACAGGCAATGAACTGAATGCACCTAGAAAGTTGTATAGATAGAAGTCAGTAGCATTATCAAAATAACGCTACTGTTCTCAACGAGCGGTAGAACTGATTAAAATAAGATCAACTATACTGTTAGTAGTCACGACCTCCTACAACTGTCATTAACATATCTCGGTGGTGCTTGCCATAAGCAGCAACAACTTGCCTGATTTGCTGTTGATCTCTTTGCTCAACGACCTGAATTAACGCTTTAAAGAAGCTCAAGCTTTTAACAATATGATCCTCATATTTGCTTGCTACCAAGAAATAGGTTCGATGAATAGCTGGCTGAACATTGGCTAAAATTTGTTCCAAATAGGAATTATCAGCAATCGGTAACGCTTGACGTAAAATATCAAAGCTCACCTCAATGTAACGCTCAATATTGCGCTGCTCAGCTAACAACTCAAGCTCTTTTAAAGTTGCCTTGAACGGTTTCAGCTGAATCTCAGCCTGCCAATTCTCAGCTACTTTCAAAGCAAGAAATGAATACAGCTCCACTACCATTTCATATAGGCTTTGAACTTTATGCTCGGTTAATTCAGTGACCATTGCACCACGACGGGGCAAAATATCAATTAAGTGCTTGCGTTGTAATATCAGCAAGGCTTCTCGAACAGAACCACGGCTTACTCCTAACTCGCTTGCTACCTTTAACTCCTGAATCCTTTCCTTAGCAAGTAGCTCTCCTTTAATAATTTTACTTGCTAAGTGTTGTGCAATTTGTTCAGAAAGACTATCAGATGCTTTAAAGACCATTACTGATTCCAGTTATGTAATTTATTATTTCATTATTCACACAAAGATACATAATAATTATTGAAAGCTAAACAGTCATCATATAAGTACAATTATTTTTCTACTTATACGACAAAAACTGTACAAAAAGCTACACTTTTCGATTGAAAATTTTATTGTTAGACAGGTAGAAATAAAAAAGGCTGTATTTTTACAGCCTTTTCAATATTTACCATATGATATTCAGAACATCATATAGCTAAAACGAGTGGTTTTATAATCTTAATTTCTAAGCTTTTAGTCTAATATTAAGGATCTGCTGACGTTTGCTTGAAGATTATTATTTTGCCAGCTAAGGCAGAAAGCGTGCTGTGTAGTGAGCTGCCTGAGCAACTGAACACAGCATCATAAAATACTAACTACTGCTTTTAGAGATGGCTAAGCGTACAACCCCTTTATGATTCACTTTGATATTTTGCTTGCTGACTATATAGTCACTCTGAGTAGCATCTCCAGAAATAGAGATTTTAGCAATCACATCAACTGTCTGATATTGGGATAATTTATTTCCAGCCATCATGACTTTTGAGTCATTAAGTTTTACCAAAGCTGGTAGTTCACTCACCTGGAGTGGTACTACTGCCACAGGCATACCCATACTGGCATGCTTAGCCAATACATAAACCCGCGCATGCTTAGGCAACTGTTGTTGTAATGTTTCATCTAATTCTACTAAAACGCTGATTTCTGCATCAGCAAGCTTTTCTCCATCAACTTGCTCGGAGGCAGGCTGATCTGCTGTTACTTGGGGTTTTGGTTGAACGCTCTTTGTACCTGCCAACTGTTGTGCTTTTGCTATTCCCTGCTGCAAAGCAGTTGCTGTCGCATGATCAGGACGAGTAGCCAACACTTGCTGCCAATAATGTATTGCCTGCTGATACTCTCCTGACTCAAAAGCCGCAATTCCCATAATACCAAGCGCAGTGGGTTGATTCGGTTGAATAGTTAATGCTTGCTGAGCAAGTGCCGTTACTTCTTGAGTGATCTTATTATTTTGTTTTAAATACTTAACCTGCGCTAATTGAGCAATGACTGATGGGTCATTCGGTGCTTGTACTTTTAATACAGTAAAAGTCTGTTCCGCTTTTCCCAACTGATTCATTGCTATATAAGTACGAGCCAATAAATAATGCACTTGGGGTTGGTTAGGATAGTCGGCCGCTAATGTTTCCAATGAATTAACCAGCTCTGCACCACTAGCATTGTCCCAGTCTATCGATTTTAACTGTTGGGTAAATGCAACCTGCTGACTTCCACCCAATAATAAATAAAGTCCTATTACAACTACTGGTAAGCTACCACCTGCCACCCAGATCATAGTATTCAACCGGGTTGACTTTACCTGCTGATAATCTGCCAGCAAGCGTTTTCCCAGAGCATTTTTTTGCTCTTCATAATCCAGACTATCCAGCTGGCCTGCAGCATGTGCAGAGTCCAGTTCGGCTAATTGCTGCTGGTAACGAGCAACCTGCTCTGCCTGTTGTTGTTGACTAGCTTCATTTAATCGCCTGTTAAGACGGGGGATTGGCAATAATATAAACGATACAGCAATGATCAATAATACTGCTGCAATAACCCAAAATAACATCATGACTTCGTTTCTTCATGCTGGTGAATAATAGCTTCAATTTGCCGCTGCTCAGCTTCTGATAATGGGGCAGAAGCAGTAGTACTAGAAGATTGGCCTTTCCTGATTAATCGATAAAAAATCCCTGCCCCCACTACTAACAAAATAAAAGGCCCTATCCACAGTAACCAGGTTTTCTTGCTAAAGGTGGGGCGATATAAAACAAACTCCCCATATCGAGCAACCATAAAGTCGACAATAGTTTGGTTTGAGTGCCCAGCCAGCAGCTGTCGATATATTTCTTCACGAAAATCTTTAGCAATGGGTGCATTAGAATCAGCAATATTCTGATTTTGACATTTAGGGCAACGTAGCTCATCTGTTAACTGCTTAAACCGCTGACGTTGCTCATCAGTTTTAAATGGATAAGTATCAATAGCTGCCCAACTGAAGGACAACCACCCCATACTGGTTATGAACAAAATCAATAATGGCTTTAAATAGGCTTTCATATTCATTACTAACGGCACTCCATTAGCCTGCATTCTGTTGTACTGGCTCTGCCTTTTTCGTGTTTAAGGCATCATACTTTGGCTTGATTTTAGTTAGCCAAACTTGTTCATCCACTACCCCTACATGTTTATAACGAATAGTCCCCTCCCTATCGATTAAGTAGGTTTCAGGTGCGCCATAAACACCTAAATCCATTCCAAGCCGTCCTTTCTGATCAAAAATACTAAATACATAGGGGTTTTTTAATTTAATCAGCCATTGCTGGGCAGCTGCGCGATCATCCTTGTAATTAACACCAATGATCTTCACCCCTTGTTGGGCCAGCTTGAGTAAATAAGGGTGCTCCACCTGACAAGAAGGGCACCAGGTCGCCCACACATTGACCAGTGCAGCTTCCCCTAGTAATTCCTGTTTACCAATATTGGTCTCAACAGATTGGACCGTAGGTAACGAAAATGCGGGAAATGGCTTGTTCAGTAATGCTGAGGTCAAGCTGTCATCTTTGTCATAAATACCTTGATAAAGAAAACCTGCTAGCGCAATAAACAACAGTAATGGAATAAATAACTTAAGCCGAGCCATCAGCAACCACCTCAGCATTGATTACCTGGGAATTAGCCTGTTTCGCCGTCAGTCGCAGTCGATAACGCTTATCAAGTGCCGCCAGCACACCACCTAATGCCATCAATAAGGCACCTAACCAAATCAACCGGACAAATGCTTTAAAGTGCACTCTTACTGCCCAGGCACCACTATCATCTAAAGACTCACCGAGTGCTACATACAAATCACGGAATAAACCAGGATCAATTGCCGCTTCCGTCATAACATTTTGTTGTACGGGATAATGACGTTTTTCAGGCGTTAATAATGCAACCACCTGCTCACCCTTGGTTACAACTAACTGACCTTGCTGAGCAACATAGTTTGGTCCTTGTTTTTCTTGAATCCCTTTAAATAAAAACTGATAACCGGCCAAATTAACCGAATCCCCAGGCGCCAGCTTTATATCCCGCTCAATACTATAAAAACTGGTTAATACAGCACCTGCTATAGTGACCGCAAAACCGATATGTGCGAACCACATACCATAGTAATGCCTTGGTAGCCGACGCAATCCAGAGATAAAAGACGACTGATTTCGGGTTTTATAATAAAGCTGTTTGACTGAAGCGAGACAAATCCAAGCCACGAGTGAAACAGCCAACCAGACAGGTAATAGCCAGCCATCGCCATAACTGAAACAAAATACAACACCTAAAATCACACTGGCCAAGCCAATATACCGCAGTTGTTGCCACAAAAAGCTTGCCTTAGACTGCTTCCAGTTTGCCCAAATACCAATTCCCAAACAAATGGCCAAAGGAGCCATAAATACCGAAAACATTAAGTCAAAATAGGGTTTACCAATGGAAATACTATTATCTCCCATGGCTTTAGCTATCAACGGATATAGCGTACCAATTAAAATCATCGCTGTAGCAACTGACAAAAAGATATTATTTAGTAACAACAGCGCTTCTTTAGACTGCCAGTTAAACCGCTGCTGACTGGCCACTGCGGGTGCGCGAAAGGCATACAAAGTAAAAGAGCCACCAATTACGATCAGCAACAGCACTAAAATAAATACCCCACGCGAAGGATCACTAGCAAATGAGTGAACTGAGGTTAACACGCCAGAACGAACTAAAAAGGCACCTAACAAACTCAAGGAAAAAGAGAAAATCGCTAAAAAGACAGTCCAGCTTTTAAAAACCCCACGCTTTTCTGTCACAGCTAGGGAGTGCATTAATGCTGTTCCCACCAGCCAGGGCATAAATGAAGCATTTTCTACAGGATCCCAGAACCACCAGCCTCCCCAGCCAAGCTCGTAGTATGCCCACCAGCTACCTAGTGCAATACCAACAGTTAAAAACGCCCAGGCAATGGCTGTCCAAGGTCGAGACCAACGAGCCCAAGTGGCATCTAAGCGTCCTTCCAGCAATGCAGTAATAGCAAAGGCAAATACCACAGAAAAGCCTACATAACCCACATATAGCAAAGGTGGATGGATGATTAAGCCAAAGTCTTGCAGTAAAGGATTTAGATCACGCCCATCTGCAGGGGTATTGGGCAATAAACGCTCAAAAGGGTTTGAAGTAATCACTAAGAACAATAAAAAGCCAACTGAACACCAGCCTAAAATGGCCAGCACTCTTGCCGTAACCCGCTCGGGCAGGTGATGACTGGCCAGCGCTACAGCAAAGGTCCAGCAAGCCATAATAAGGCACCATAGTAGAAACGAGCCTTCATGAGCCCCCCATACGGCACTGAATTTATAAGGTGTTGGCAGTAGGGTGTTAGAGTTTTGAGCCACATAAGCGACAGAAAAATCATCCGCTAGAAAGGCATAAGCCAAGCAACCAAAACTGAGTGATAGAAAGACCAGCTGCCCAGTTGCCAGGGGTTTAGCCAGCCCCATCATGATGTGATCTTTGCAATAACTGCCAATTAATGGCACTACAGCGAGCAATACAGCCAAACACAAAGCAATTATTAATGCCAGGTGGCCAAGTTCTGGAATCATGCTATTTTATCTCCAGCCGACACAAGGTTATTTATCCATCCCATCACTGTGCAGATGCCTGGGTGTTACGACCAGGATGCCCAGCTTTTTCAAGCGCTTCCTGTACTTCTGGCGGCATATAGTTCTCATCATGTTTGGCCAATACCTCATCAGCTTCTACAATCTGATTAGCTGACAACCTGCCTAAGGCAATGATCCCTTGTCCTTCGCGGAACAGGTCCGGCAAAATACCTTCATAACGAACAACTGCTGTGGCTTGCTGATCTGTAATGGTAAACTCTACCTTCAAGCTTTCAGGGTCACGCTTGACTGATCCTGGTACAACTAAGCCACCCACTCTGATTTTTTGATCCAACTTGGCTTCCCCCGCCTGCAGTTGCTGAGGGGAGTAGAAATAATTAACATTCTCTTGCAGGGCAAACAGCGCTAACCCTACAGCCAAGCTAACACCAAGCACAATAAATATGACCACCAACAGCCGCTGCTTACGTACTGGATTCATGACTGGCTTACCTCTTCCCGACGGATACTTCGTAAGGTGTCTTTAATCAGTTGTTTACGTTTCAACCATGGACTCAAAACGTTATACAAAACCACCATCAAGCCAATCGCATAACTGACCCATACATAGGGACCATGCCCCCCCATTAACCAAAACTGTTGCCATGACTCAAAATACATAAAACACACCTACTGAAACCGCTTCATCCAAAGCCGCACCCATTGTGTGCGCCGCTCTCGCCATAAAATTTCATTACGTAGCCGGTATAAAAAGACCACTAGAAAAAAACAATAAAACCCTGCAATACATATCAGCAATGGCACTAACATTTCAGGCGCCATACTCGGCTTTTCAGTGAGTTTTAAAGTGGCAGGCTGGTGTAGAGTATTCCACCACTCTACGGAGTATTTGATAATCGGGATGTTGACCAGTCCAACCAATGCCAGGACTGCACACGCTTTGGCTGCTGTTTGAACATTATCAATGGCGCTTTCTAAGGCAATAAAACCTAAATACAGAAATAATAAAATCAACATTGAGGTAAGTCGGGCATCCCACTCCCACCAGGTTCCCCAGGTAGGTTTACCCCATATAGCACCCGTTAACAAAGCAAGAATCGTGAAAGAGGCGCCGATCGGCGCACAACACTTGGCTGCCATATCAGCCAGCTTCATTTTCCAAACTAACCCTACTGCTCCTGCGACTGCCATCGTGACATAGCAGGCCTGGGCAAGAAAAGCACTGGGTACATGAATAAAAATAATGCGGTAACTATTGCCTTGCAGGTAGTCGGGTGGTGCAAATGCTAGCCCCCATACAACCCCCGTCGTTAGCAACCCAATGGAAACCCAAGCCAACCAGGGTAGCCACTTACCACTTTTCTCAAAAAACCACTTAGGAGAGCCTAAGCGGTGAAACCAGGTCCACTTCATGAGCAAACAGTCAATACCAGTTATTCAGAAACACTTATCCGCAGCCCTGCTGCAATGGCAAAAGGTGCTAGGGTAATACCTAACACTAACAACACAGCCAGCCACAGTAGCTGACCTTCATAGGGTAATGCTTGGGTAGCAGCAATCACAGCTCCCGAGCCAAAGATCAATACTGGAATATTCAGCGGTAACACCAGTAATGACAATAATACCCCACCTTTTTTCAAGCCAACAGTTAAGGCAGCACCAATAGCGCCAATTAAACTTAATAAAGGCGTGCCTAATAGTAAACTAGCCAACATAGGCCACCAGGCTGCATCTGGCAGATGTAGCATTAACGCCAAAATCGGGGCAAATAGTAACAGTAGTGCACCACTCACTAGCCAGTGGACCAGTACTTTCGCTAGCGCTAGCCAAAATAAAGGCACAGGTGATAACACCAGCAAGCTTAGTGAGCCATCATCATAATCATGTTTAAACAGCTGATCCAAGGACAGCATCACTGCCAATAAAGCGGCTACCCAAATTACCCCCGGTGCAATCAAGGCAAGCATTTTTCGTTCAGGGGTAATGCCCAGCGGAAACAAAGAAGCAACTAATAAGAAAAAAATCAGTGGATTAACGATCTCAGCCCGACGGCGAAACGCCAGCAATAAGTCTCGCTTTACTATCAATTGAAATGCACTTAACAGACCCACGATTGCCTCCTAGTGAGCCTGATAATCAAGCAATGAAAGATGGTGCAGCTGCTGGTAATCAAGGTTCAGCTGATGATGGGTAGTTAAAATAATGGCCTTACCTGCTTTGGCTTTTTCCAGTAACAATTGCTCAAGCTCCACCACGCCTGTTTTATCAATAGCAGTAAAGGGTTCATCTAAAATCCACAGAGGCTGAGTAGCCAATTGCAAACGGGCCAGAGCAACTCGCCGCAGCTGTCCAGCCGATAAGTGGTGACAAAGCACATCTTCATAGCCAGTTAAGCCAACCTGCGCCAGCGCCTCCATTACTGCCTGACTGGATACATCACCATACATGCCCAAATACCAGGATAAGTTTTCAACTGGCGTCAAATGAGCCTTCACCCCAACCTGGTGCCCTGTATACAGTAGCGACTGCTGAAAGCTTGCTCGTAACAATTGGATAGCTGTCCCTTGCCACAGCACTTCACCTGTTTGAGGTGCTAATAAACCGGCCAAAATACGCAATAAGGTGGTTTTACCAGAACCATTAGGTCCTTCCACCTGCCAGATTTCACCTGGATTAACCTGAAAACTTAACTGCTGAAACAACCAACGATCATCTCGTTCACACGCTAATTGTTGCACACTAAGAAAATCTGGCACCGAAACCCCTTCACTACACTGAGCTTATTCAATCAGGCCACTGTATAACCGTCGTAACCGCTACTGAAGGCGTGAAAAAAATTGCACCCTCCACTGGTGGGGCATTATACGCATCGGAGCCATTTGACCCAAGTGATAACAAGGGTTTCATTTTACTTAGCTTGCACTAATAAACATTTTTATTGATATTCCGCAAAAGCCGCTCTTGCACTTAGGAGTAATCAATCAGTAAAAAATAAGCTATAGCTTTAAGATAAAGCTATATCAGTACTAAAAGGACAACGGATTGGCGGATTTAATTCCTGATAAACCCGTGGAACCCACTACAGCCCCAAAACCAGCAAATAAGACAGTAGCAGGCACCAACCTGCTAAGTTCTACATCAGCTGCTAACACACCTCGACATACCCTTGTGGTTAGCCAGGTTCTCACTTCTATTCCTGCCAATCAAAGTAACTTGTTACAGCTAGATCAAAATGGCCATTATATTATTGAGGCAAAAGACCAGGCTGGAAAATCCTGGTGGTTTCGCAGTAACACCCCCTGGCCAAATAACAGTGTATTACACGTGAGTTTACCCAAGTCAGGCAACCAGTTGACATTATTACAGGCGGTCACTCTACCTAGCCCCCAACAACAATTACAAAACCTTAGCCGTATACTAGAAGCTACCCCACAGCAGCCTGGCCGACAAGGGCAAGTGCTGGATAGTTTACCTACCCCTCATCTAAGAACATCAATCCCCTTAGGTGAAGGCGGTAATCGGTTGCTGCCCGTTTTGCTTGGTCAAAACAACCAAGTGTTTTGGCTAAATACCGACCAACCCATTTTGCCTGGCCACATCGTTAACCTATATCGCACTAATCAAGGTATTCACTTGCAAAGTCTGCCCTACCAACAAAGCCAGTGGTTAACGCTCAACCAATCATTGCAGCAAACAGTAGTCCACAGCCTACCGGTTCATCAGGTGCTCAAACAGTTGGCACAAACCATTCGACACAATCAGCTACTTCCTAATAGTGTGCCAAAGGTATTTAGTGACTTCGTTAGTCAGCTACCGACGGTAAAACAATTAACCACACCTAAAGAACTCAGTCAGTGGCTAACAAACAGCGGCTTATTTTTTGAGCAAAAACTAACCAATCAACCTGCAACAACCTATCAGTCAATAAAAGAGTCGCAAGACCTAAAAGGCCTATTACTACAATTAATAAAATCACTGAGCCAAACCAGCCAACCACACACCTCCCCTAGTCCAGCTCGACAATCTCCATGGGCACAGTTATACACGACCATTCCTCAGCCACTTAGCCACCAATTTCCCTGGCTTGCAGCCGCTACCACCCAGCCAAATACACAGCTGGAATTAGTGCAACTGTTAAAGCAGGCTGTTTACCGCCTACAAAGCAACCAGCTGATGTCCTTGCAACCAACACTCGCAACACCAACTGCCGATGCCCCAGTTATCCAACAATGGCAATTGGAAATCCCTCTATATATACAAAGCCAGTGGCACAGTATTCAATTAGAATTACAAAAGCAAAATAACCAACCCCATTCATCATCAACAGAAGAACAAGAAACGCTCTGGCAATTTCAGCTCAGCTTTGACCTACCACCGATAGGACCGTTATATGCCAGAGTGAAATTACGCAATAATAAAGCAAACGTCTCTTTTTGGGCGGAACAACAAGCCACTTATCAAGCAATCAACCAGCACATTGAAGAGCTACAACAGGCACTAACTAAACGAGGCATACAAGTGGAAACCCTGACATGCCAACAAGGCACCCCCGCCAGACAAAATACATTTATTGAGCAACATTTAATTGATATTAAAACCTGATGAATAACACACAACAAACAGCAGTTGCTTTATTTTATGATGGTGAAACAGCACCAAAAGTAACCGCCAAAGGATCTGACGAAATCGCCGAAGCCATTATTACTATCGCCACCGAATGCGAAGTGCCTTTGTACCAAAATAAAGAGCTAGTCAATTTATTGGCTGGGTTAGAACTAGGTGAAGAAATACCTGAACAACTGTATTTTACCATCGCTGAAATTATTGCATTTGCGTACAAGCTTCAAGGAAAATACCCTAAGGGTTGGCAGGATACGACTGAAAAGAATCAACAGGAAAACAGCCCGCAAAATAATAGCAATCAGCTACCTCGTTTGCCTGATCCAGACGAGTGAGGAGAGGGTCTGTGCACCAACGCAACTAACTCAGCTTCTGCTTTCGATAACCCACATGCATCCATGATTTCTTCTACTGATGCACCCATTGCACAGAGTTTATTAGCTTGCGTATACGACAATTGTTCAGCATCACGCTGTTCAAGCATTTCTTGTTGATCAATGGTTTTGGTCAGCTTGGTTTCTACCTGCTGCAAGCGCTGCCCTACACCAATAGCGCCTGCACCTACAGCTTTGATATCCTGTTGTAATTGTTGAATCGCAAGCTGCTGTTTATTTATTATTTTTTTTTGTCGCCAACAATAAATCACTGCCGCAATGGCAAAGAGACAACTGCTAAAAGCAATTAGATAAGCCCCGGCTATTTCACTCATATACCCTTCTCGAATGATTTTTAGGGGTTGTTGTCGTCGCTGACCACCATGGATGGTGGGAATGCAGTTTAAGCAGGAGCATTTAACTGCATTCACCCCAATCATTTATAAAAACATAAACTCATGGGGCTTCATTGCTCGACGGCCGCCCCTAAAAACCCTACGCTTTGGGTATAGACTCACTGTCAGGGCCGATTATTTTATTTTTACATCTCTCCTATTTCAGCCCATTCACCTTCTGACATTAATTTATCTAGCTCAACAAGAATTAATAACTCATTATTTTTATTACAAACACCCTGAATAAATTTAGCGGTTTCTTCATTGCCTACATTAGGTGCCGTTTCAATTTCTGACTGCCTTAAATAAACAACTTCAGCCACACTATCAACCAAAATCCCTACAACTTGTTTTTCTGCTTCAATAATGACAATCCGGGTGTTGTCTGTTACTTCCGCCGGTTGCAAACCAAACCGCTGACGAGTATCAATGACAGTAACTACATTTCCCCGCAAATTAATAATACCCAACACATAAGTAGGCGCACCAGGTACAGGAGCAATTTCGGTATAACGCAATACTTCTTGCACCTGCATTACATTAATGCCGTAGGTTTCATCATCTAAACGAAAGGTGACCCACTGTAGGATGGGATCTTCCGAGCTTTGACTTTGTGTAGTATGAGTTGCCATAAACTGCTCTCTTCCAACATAATTCCCCGGTTTGCATCTTTAACTATAATATAGGGCTATCAAAATGCTTACTTTTTGGCAACATACCCATCATCTTTGCTATCAGTAGCTTCTGTATTAGATGAGCGATTCAGGCTAGCTTGTTCATCAAAGAGTTGTGCCAGTTTTGCTATATCCAGTAAAGCACACATTTCATCAATCACAATGCCAGCTAACCAAGGCCGTTGGGTTCGCTTAGTGCGCCATTTCACTGCATCAGGACTGATTCTAACTGCATGAGCCAAATCATGTACCGCTATCCCCCAACGGGTTTTATCAATACTGATAATATAGTGATAATTTTCAATGGTTTGAGTCTTGTAGCGTTCTGGCATCACCCACCAGGCAGTATCCACAACAGAAAGCGACTGATCATGGTGTTTATAGAGCCCTAAAACCCACTCTGGCTGCCCCACTACTTGAGTGACCGAATCATTAAAGAGATACACACCACCTAAACAAACCAGTGGTACCGCCAGAGTGAGTCCTGCCACATTAAATAACAGGCATTCAAATGGCTTTTCAGCCCAAGCAGGCCGCCCCTGCTCAACTGCTGTAATGGGAGGCGCCGATTGAGCTTTGGCAATGATTAACTCAGCCAGAGAGGCTTTTTGCAGCTTTTGTAAGTCAGTAACAGTATCTAGCTCAGGGGCTGCAATTGTCTGTTGCAGCGCTTCAACTGGAGGAGTTAATACTTGTTGAGGCAGTAATACTTCAGGAAGTTGACGGGTAGCTGTCACAGCTTTTGGCTGCTGCGACGATGGAGCCTGTGGTTGAGTGGTTAATGCTTCCTTTGTTACTGAACTCACATCTTTTGCCGAATGCCCATCATTTTGCTGGGTTTGTTGTGTTGATAATAGCTTGTCCGGAACTGGCTCAGTCATACCATGATTATCGTGCAATAGGTCACTCAAATAATCTTCCAGCGTATCATTTGCTGATGGCTTAGATCCTTCTAAAGGCTTCATATACTAACTCACCGCCTTTGATATCACCTTGGCTTGCAGGTTTAATAAATCTTTTAGTAAATGCCGATAGGCTTTAACCCCACGAGAATGGTTATCCAACTCATGAATGGCAATCCCCTGCTCACTGGCATCGCGAAACTTAGTGTCCACCGGAATATAAGATTGCCAAACTTGTTCAGGGTAGTTAGCTCGCAATGCTCTTAAGGCAGCAATACTGGCATGGGTACGTCGGTCAAAGAGGGTGGGTACAATCAAGTAAGGAAGCTGTTTTTTTCTAGAATGATTAATCATATCCAAGGTATGCATCATCCGCTCTAACCCTTTGATTGCTAAAAACTCAGTTTGAACCGGAATCAACAGTCGTTCACTGGCAGCCAAAGCATTCACCATTAATACGCCCAATTGGGGAGGCGTATCAAGTAATACAAAATCAAAATGTTCCCATAGATGAGCAAGTGCTTTTGATAGCACCAGCCCATACCCCCCTTCTCCCGCAAGCTTTCGCTCTAACGTAGCAATAGCCGTCGTGGCAGGCAAAAAATTGACATTAGGGTGACTGGTTTCTAGCACCAGTTGGCCAGGCAGGTTTTCTGGCACATTTCCCTGATGTTGAAATAAGTCGAAAACACTATGCTCAAGGTGGTCGGGGTCATATTTAAAATAACAGGTCAAAGACGCATGGGGATCTAAATCAACCAACAGAACTTTTTTATGTAAACTGCCCAATAACCCCCCAAGAGTAACAACTGTGGTGGTTTTACCCACTCCACCCTTTTGATTAGATACCGCCCAAACTCTCACTATTCACTCCCATGCCAACTGAACTTCCACTCCACTACAACATATTTAAATGGCAAAAGACGCAAGGATTAAGCCAAGCAATCACTATTACAGTATAGCTATTGTTTTAAGCAGAATGTTTTAGAGTATAGTCAGGGCCTGCCAGGGTTATTACGCCCCCCTGCCGTATTAACGCTATTTCGGATATCCAGGTTTTTTGAAATAACTAGTATCACTCGACGATTTTGGCGTCGTCCTTCCGGGGTGTCATTAGTCGTAATCGGTTGAAATTGGCCATACCCCACGGCAGCCATACGCCTAGGGTCAACCCCATAACTGGCCAGCAGCCTAACCACCGCTGCCGCTCTGGCCGCAGACAACTCCCAGTTGGTTGGGAACTGATTAGTATTTATTGGCATATTATCGGTAAAACCTTCTATATGCAGAGGGTTTTGGTAATTTTTCAATATATCCGCCACTTGCTTTATAATATCAAAAGCCGCATTTGACGGTATCGAGTCGCCACTAAGAAATAATAAGTTGCTTTTTAATTCAATTTCTACCCACAGTTCATTGCCTGTAATAGTTAATAAATCTTTACTGATTAAATCTGAAAATGTTTCACTAAACTGGCTTTCTAATTTAGCCAGAGTATCATCTTTAGGCTGCTCAGTTTCGCTATCATCTAGCGTCATATCAAAGGCATCTGGCACCTGAATAATATCCACCGGCTTATCAGGAAAACGCTGAGTCACATCGCCTACTTGAATGGGTTTTAAGGAACGGTCTGGCTCACTAAATACCCCTACCAGGGTTTCTGATAAAATACGGTACTTGCCTTCATTGACAGAAGAAATAGAATACATTACGACAAAAAAGGCAAATAATAAGGTAATAAAGTCAGCATAGGAAACTAACCAACGCTCATGATTTTCATGCTCTTCTCGCACTCGCCGTCTTGTCATAAATCAGTTAGTAAATCCTTGCAGCTTTAGTTCAATGGCACGAGGATTTTCACCATCAGCAATAGACAGTATGCCTTCTATCATCATTTCCCGGTAAAGGGATTGGCGATGAATACAAAACTTTAACTTGTTCGCTGCTGGTAATAAAAACAAATTCGCAAAGGCTACACCATAAATTGTAGCAACAAATGCGGTGGCTATACCGGAACCTAATTGCGAAGGGTCAGCCAAATTCCCCATCACATGAATTAACCCCATTACTGCACCAATAATGCCGATGGTAGGCGAATACCCTCCCATACTTTCAAACACCTTGGCTGCCTGCATGTCTCGAGTTTCAACCGCATATAAGTCCACTTCCATGACATTTCTCAGCACTTCCGGCTCACTGCCATCGACTAATAGCTGCAACCCTTTTCGAGCAAAGTCATCCACTTCAGCATCAGCAATTGCCTCTAGTCCAAGCAATCCTTCCTTACGCGCCGTCATACTCCAATTCACGACTTTGCTAATGCCTTCCTGAATTTCAAACTGTGGTGGAATAAATATCCATAAAAACATTCTTAATGCGCGCTTAAAACTCACTGCTGAGGTTTGAATAAATGCAGCCCCCAGGGTGCCACCAAATACAATTAAAGCAGCAGGGCCATTAATTAATGCACTTGCATGTCCCCCTTCCAGATAATTGCCACCTATAATGGCTAAAATAGCGAGGATAACCCCCACCACACTTAACACATCCATATATGAATGCTGTATCCTTTTTTATTCAGTGAATATAATGCAAGTGCTTAATTTAATATGTATTTAAATTTAGATATTGCGCTATTCTGTCCTGTTAACGCTAACTGATCAAAATGCTCTACAGCAGGTATGCTCTTTCTTCCTTCGATAACCCAACTCGTTATTCCAGACATACCTGTATAACTGAACTGTTCTATATGGCTTCGACTAACCGTTGACTGAGGCTCTCCAAGCCGACCACTTCATCTGCCAAATTGGCATTAATGACTGCCATTGGCATCCCAAAAATAACACAGCTTTCCCGGTCTTGAGCCCAAACCTTCGAGCCTTTGGCTTTAAGCATTCGGGCCCCTTCTCTACCATCTGCTCCCATCCCAGTTAACACCACAGCTAAGACTTTATCGCCAAATGCTTTCGCAGCAGAGCCAAAGGTCACGTCCACACAAGGCTTATAGTTCAACCGCTCATCACCCGCCAGCACTCGAACGGTTCCTCCGCCTCGGCCATCAACCATTAACTGTTTACCACCAGGCGCTAATAAGGCCACCCCTGGTTTTAATTGATCACCATCTTCCGCCTCTTTTACATTTATTTGACACAACCGATGGAGGCGCTCAGCAAAAGCTTTAGTAAAAGTACCTGGCATATGTTGAATCAGTAAAATAGGGGTAGGAAAATTACCCGGCAAGGCAGTTAACACTTTCTGTAAAGCAACTGGGCCTCCGGTGGAAGTACCAATAGCCACCAGCTTATGGCGCGCACTGCCACGACTATAAGTAACCACCTTACCTGCAACTGCTTCATTAGAAGCCAGGTCATGAATAATTTTTTTGGGTTTTGCCGCTGCTGGTGGTGCTGTGGTTTTGGGTGCAGCAGGAGCCGGAGCGGGCGAAGGTGCGGGTTCAGCAGCTCTGCTTTTACCTGGAATGTGACTGCGCGCTACAGCTTTTACGCGATCACAAAGGGTTTTTCTTAATTCTGCGCTATTTCTCGAAATATCTTCAAAGTTTTTCGGTAAATAATCTACAGCACCTGCTTCCAATGCATCTAGTGTCACTCGAGCGCCTTCATGGGTTAACGAAGAAAACATCAATACAGGGGTGGGATGAGTTTCCATGATTTTTACAAGCGCAGTAATACCATCCATGACCGGCATTTCGTAATCCATCGTAATGACATCAGGTTTTAGCTCCAGGTTTTTATCAACCGCTTCTCTGCCATTATCTGCAGTACCCACTACCTCGATTTGTGGGTCTGTTTTTAAAATTTCACTGACCCGGCGACGAAAAAAGCCTGAGTCATCAACAATTAGCACTCTAATGGCCACCCAGTCGCTCCTGTTTGTTAGCTAACAAAGTTAATACCATGTTTATGCATACTCTTTCAGTAAACTAGGAACATCCAAGATTAATGCAATTCGCCCATCGCCTGTAATGGTGGCACCGGCCATCCCAGGTGTGCCTTGCAAAGTCTGCCCCAAGGGTTTAATGACCACTTCTTCCTGTCCAATTAGTTGATCAACAACAAACCCCACTCGTTGAGTACCTACCGATACTACGACTACATGAGCTTCTGTCTTCGTTACATCACTGTCATCAAATCGTCTGCCATTAATTAGCCAACGTTTTAAGTGGAATAATGGCAATGCTTTTTCTCTAACAATGACCACTTCCTGTCCATCCACTACATTAGTTTTCGATAAATCCAGATGAAAAATTTCATTCACACTGACTAGAGGTAAAGCAAATGCTTGGTTTTCCAGCATTACCATTAAGGTTGGCATAATTGCCAATGTTAATGGCACTTTAATAATAAGCTTAGAGCCTTCTCCTTTTACTGAGTCAATATTAATGGTGCCATTTAATTGAGAGATTTTATTTTTTACGACATCCATGCCCACTCCACGGCCAGAAATATCCGTAATTTCAGTTTTAGTTGAAAAACCGGGGGCAAAAATTAAGTTATAACACTCATTATCCGATAGCCGATCAGCCGCATCCTGTTCATAAAGCCCACGAGAAACAGCTATTCCTCTTAATTTATCAGGATCCATCCCTGCACCGTCATCCGCAATGGATAGTAAAATATGATCACCTTCTTGCTGGGCAGACAATACCACGGTGCCTTTGCGTGATTTACCTGCTTTTTCTCGATCCTCTGGAGACTCAATACCATGATCAACTGCGTTTCTGACCAAGTGCACTAGAGGGTCTGCTAACGCTTCAACCAGGTTTTTGTCTAGGTCTGTTTCCTCACCTTCAAGCTCTAAATTAATTTCTTTTTTCAGACTTCTGGCCAAATCCCGCACTACCCGAGGAAACCGACCAAATACTTTCTTGATCGGTTGCATCCGGGTTTTCATCACTGACAACTGAAGATCACCCGTGACTACATCCAGGTTGGCAACAGCCTTTGATAACACTTCATCCCCACTTTTGTTACCCAACCTGACTAGTCGGTTCCTGACCAACACCAGCTCACCTACCATGTTCATGATGTCATCAAGTCGCGCAGTATCTACCCGAACGGTGGCTTCAGCAGCAGGCGCTTCTTTGGCTGGCGCTGGCTTACCGCCTCCACCCGCTGGTTGACGCGGTTCAGCTGCCGCTGGTGGTTTAGGTGGGCTGGCTGGAGGCGCTGCCGCAGGTGGTTCTCGTTTTACGGGTGCCGCAGTAGCAGCGGGGTTTGCAGGTGGGGGGGAGGCTGGAGCAGGCTTAGCAGGTGCTGCAGCAGCAGGGGTTTTCCCTTGTAGTTCATCTAGCAGACTTTCAAACTCAGCTTCCGTTATCAAGTCGCTTCCTGTTTTGGCTGCGGCAGCTGCTGGAGCTTCTGGTGGCGCAGGTGTCGTCGCAGCGGGCTGAGCCCCAGCTGGTTCAGCTGGAGTAGTCCCCTGACCACTTGGCGCACTGCCCCCATGCAATTCATCCAACAGCGCCTCAAACTCATCCTCAGTAATTTCATCACCACTGGGGGGGGCTGCAGCTGAAGTAGGCGCAGGTTCAGCAGGTTTTTCTGGCGCAGCCGGTGCTGGCGCTGAGGTGCCAACTGGGCCACTACCATGTAATTGATCCAGCAGTGCTTCAAATTCATCTTCAGTAATGTCATCGCTGCCAGCCGCTGCAGCAGCTGCCGCTTTATCAGGTTCTTTAGCCTCTGACGATTCGTCTGCAACCGCATCTAACAGCTTTTCAAACTCTGCATCAGTGATATCTTCCCCTGCTTCAGCCCCGGCATTAGCAGTAGGTTGCTGGGGAGTGGGGGCTGGCTCAGGTGCAGCAGGAGGTGGTTCCGGTGGCGCCGCTTCTGCGGCAGGTGGTGCTTCAGCAGGTGCTGCGCCTTCTGGTTGGGCAAGTACTGATAGGGCTTTTAATAGCTCAGGGTCAGCAGGTGAAGGCTCAACACGATCCCTAACTTGGCTGAACATTTCATTAATTGAGTCTAATGCTTGTAATACAACATCCATTAGCTCGGTCGTTACTGACCGCTGGCCATTGCGTAAAATATCAAAAACATTTTCAGCCACATGACAGCAATCAACAAGGCTATTTAATTGAAGAAACCCTGCTCCTCCTTTAACGGTGTGGAACCCCCGGAAAATAGCATTTAATAAATCCATATCATCGGGGCTATTTTCCAGATCAACGAGCTGTTCAGAAAGCAGCTCTAAGATTTCTCCGGCTTCGACTAAAAAATCCTGCAGGATGTCTTCATCAGCCTCGAAACTCATGAGACAGCTCCCCTAAAACCCCAAACTAGAAAGCAAATCATCAACATCATCTTGGCCTGACACTACATCGACTCGCTCCTCTGCTTTAATTTGTGGACCTTCAGCAGCAATGGAATCTTCTTCTGTTGCTGTTATTTCATGCTCAATGCCAGTAATTTTATCTACCTGACCCGCCATTCTGACCAGATCAACTAAACTGTCTTCTACCTGCTGAACAAGTTCAACAACTCTTTTAATAACCTGACCAGTTAAATCCTGATAATTTTGTGCAACTAAAATTTCAGTTAAATTGCTATGGACTTGATTAACTTGTTTTTCACTACGATCTAAAAACTCATCCATCTGTTTATAGAGTTTTCTAAATTCATCCGGATTCATTTGCCGCTTGCGAATCTTAGTCCATTCATCCCTTAAGCTATGGGCATCTGACTTGAGCTCATCAATAATGGGCATGCTGTTATCAACCAAGTCCATGGTTGTATTCGCTGCACTTTCTGTCATTTTTGTTACGTATTCTAAACGATCAGATGCATCCACCATGTCAGACATGGCTTCTTTATCATCACTCGCCAGCCCAGCCTCTACATGAAAATTTCGAATCGATTCATGTAGTGCCCGGGTAAGTCTGCCCACCTCTTTGTATAAGCTTTTATCCCTGACTTCGTTAATTTCCTGAATAACTTCTATGGCATCTTTTAAATTGCCTTTTTCCAGATGCTCCACCATTTTTTGAGCCTGTTCTTTCAGGCTCGTTTCAAATTCAGTGGGCGCATGGTCTTTTAATTTATCAAGCAGCGACATATATACCTCTTAACCACCTGCTTCAACACGCTCAAAAATCTTTTCGATTTTCTCCTTCAACACCGCAGCAGTAAAAGGTTTTACTACATAGCCATTCACACCTGCCTGAGCAGCTTCAATAATTTGATCGCGCTTGGCTTCAGCAGTTACCATTAAAACAGGAAGTGTATTTAGTTTTGGGTCCGCCCTTACAGCTTTGAGTAAGTCAATGCCTGTCATACCCGGCATATTCCAGTCGGTCACCAGAAAATCAAAGCCACCACTTTGCAACATAGGTAGTGCAGTTTGCCCGTCATCTGCTTCTGACGTATTCGTGAAACCTAAGTCACGTAACAAATTTTTTATAATCCGTCTCATCGTAGAGAAATCATCTACGATCAGAATTTTCATATTTTTGTCCAAAGCGACCTCCATCAAGCCACATTGATGTTTGTGCTGAACATCTAACTTACTAGTCTAGTAGGTCATTAAGAGGGTGCCAGTCTATTCAACTGCCCAGTCTTGCAGACGCGCTCGAAGCCGAGCAGCCGCTTGACTGTGAAGCTGACTTACGCGTGACTCACTCACCCCCAATACCATGCCAATTTCCTTGAGGTTAAGCTCTTCGTCATAATAGAGTGAGAGCAATAACTGCTCTCGTTCCGGTAGTGTGGCAATGGCTTTAGCCAGTGCTTTTTTAAATTGCTCAGTTTGGTGTTTGGTTGGCGGTGATGATTGTTGTTGATCCGCTAACCAAGTGTGCCGTCCATCATGGCTACTCAGTAATTCTTCAAAGCTAAATAACCGGCTTGAGGCTGTATCACTTAACAGCTGATGGTATTCAGTTAAGCTCAATCCTAATTCTTCTGCAATTTCTCCATCTTTGGCGTCGCGTCCAAGCCTGGCTTCAAGCCCACTGATTGCTTCGGTAATCCGCCGACTATTGCGATGTACCGAGCGCGGTACCCAATCCCCTTTGCGAATTTCATCAAGCATCGCGCCACGAATGCGAATACCTGCATAGGTTTCAAACGTAGCACCTTTACTCCCATCATACTTTTTAGCAGCCTCTAACAGGCCTATCATACCGGCTTGTAATAAATCATCTAATTGCACCTGAGAAGGCAACCGTGCAGCTAAATGATGGGCGATTCGTTTCACCAAACCGGCATATTGCTCAATTAATTGCTGGTTAAATTGCTGTCCCGACTTAGAATACAAACCTGCTTCATTCGACACCATAAAATTGCCTATTATCTTCCTACTTCACCAGCAACCAGGTTTTCAATAAAAAATTCTAAATGACCACGCGGTGATGATGGGAGAGGAAAAGCATCGACTTTTTGTGCCAGCGCTCGAATTGCCACAGCGGCTTTAGAACGGGGGTAAATATCAATAACGGCGCGTTGGCGCAAAACAGCTTTCCGTACAGCCTCATCCAGCGGAATAGCACCCAAATATTGCAGCGCCACTTCTAAAAATCGATCAGTTACATTGACGAGTTTGTTATATATATTATGGCCTTCCTGCTGAGATCTCACCATATTGGCCACAACTCGAAACCGCAATAACCCATAATCACGGTGTAATAATTTAATCAAAGCGTAAGCATCAGTAATTGAGGTAGGCTCATCAGTAACAACAATAATTAATTCTTGTGCAGCTCGAACAAAACTAATGACTGTATCAGAAATACCTGCTGCGGTATCAATGATAAGCATGTCCAGTTGGTTACTGAGTTCGCTGAACGCTGAAATCATTCCAGCATGTTCCTGGGAACTCAGCTCAGTCATTTTTTGGGCACCAGAAGAAGCAGGAATAATTCGAATACCACCAGGGCCTTGTAAAATAATATCTCTTAGATCACAGCGTCCCGCCAGTACATCCGCCATATTCCGAGTTGGAGATAACCCCAATAAAATATCGACATTGGCCAACCCCAAGTCAGCATCTAGCAACATTACCCGACGCCCTAGTTCCGCCAATGCTATGCTCAAATTTACTGCTACATTTGTTTTACCTACGCCCCCTTTTGCTCCGGTTACTGCGACTACTTGTACTGGATGTTTGATCATATGCGGATTAATCCTGGTTATATCCTTTTAATGAATGGCTCATGGCATCAGCCGCCTGAAGCTCATTCATTGTCACGATACTCATCAACTGTCGAGTACAGACAATAAGGAACACGCTGTATAGAGGTAACCGAGACTCCCCTTAGCGCCTTATTTATTATTCTCATCCCCTTTCATTGGGCACAGGGCTATTAACCAACATTGGCTTGCATAGGAGGTGTTACAGCTACAGGATTAGCCTGCATATAAGCTGACATTAGCTCACTTTCTGCTAACTCAGCATGTTGACTGAGGGCCACTGCACGACTAATCAATTGATAAGCCCGTGCCTGATGAATATCGTCCGGAATCCGCTGGCCATCAGTGACATAAGACACCGCAAGGTGTTTATCCATGAGCAGCTCAATTGCCTCCCCCAGCCTGGAAGCCTCATCCAGTTTAGTTAACACCCCCCCTACTAACCGAGTTTGACTATATGTGTTATAAGCCACTTGCAGCACTTGTTGCTGGCTGGTTGTTGATAAAACCAGCAAGCCTCGCACCATTGGCCGCACCTGATTTAATATAGATAATTGTAGCTGCAATTTGGGATCTTGGTGATTAAGCCCAGCTGTATCAATTAAGACCAACGACTTTTTCTGAAAGCTATCTAATACTGTTTGTAATTGCTGGCCGTCCTCCACCACTTTAACCGGCACATTTAATATTTTACCTAAAGTTTTAATTTGGTCAGTGGCACCAATTCGAAAGGTATCCATGGTGACTAATGCCAGCTTATCCGTACCATGCTTTAATGCATAACGGGTAGCGAGTTTACCTATCGTCGTGGTTTTTCCTGCGCCAGTAGGCCCGACACAAGCAAAAATCCCCCCTTGATCGGTAATATCTTTAGAGGTGACAGGTAGTTTTTTCACAATATTGGCTAATAAATTTCGCCAGGCATCAAGCCCCTGTTGCTGTAGAGGTAAATTCGCCAGTAATTGTTGACAATAGTGACCACTAAAACCTATCGCCTGCAATTTTTTCCAAAGCTGCGCCTTAGCCGGATTTTGCTTACAGTATTTTAACCAGCCTAACTGCCCTAATTGTTGTTCCAGTAATGCCCTCATGCCGCTGACTTCATTTTGCAGCGCACTAAATTGATGATCAGTGACATTCGGGTGTACAACAGATGTTGCTGTCATTGTAGAGTCAGTTTTACTCACTGACTTTAAACCAGGTGTTGACCTCAACTGTAAATTAACATCAGTGGTTGTAGCACTACCCTGCTGGGCACGATTAATCACTTGCTTCGCCTGGTTAATTGCTACCCGCAGCTGCTGTTTTTCCTCATTTAATAAAGGCTCTGGTGTCACAGGACCAGGGGGTCTGGTCGGCTGGGACAATTCTAAAGTTGCTAATACCTCAACCCCGCCAGCCACTTTTTGTTGGTTTAAAATCGTCGCATCAAGCCCTAGATCATTTTTCACCAGCCGCATGGCTTGTCGCATATCCGCTGCAAAATAACGTTTTATTGTCATGCCACTTAACCCCTGCGCACTCAATGGCCAAAACAATACAAGTGAAGTGTTTTGGCACAACGTCCCACGTAGTTGTTTAAACTCACCATGTAGCCTTACCTTTAACCAGCTTTATTGCTGGCTAAGCATGTTACTGGCCTACAGTTGCTTCAATGGTTACCTGTTTGTTATCAGGCACTTCCTGGTAAGAAAGCACATGTAAATTCGGTACCCCAAACCGGGCAAATCGAGCTAAAAACGGCCTGATCGGTGCTGCCACCAATAATATGGCAGGTTTTCCGGCTAGCTCTTGCCGTTGACAAGCATCAGCTAAAGACTGCTGTAATTGCTCTGCCATACCTGGTTCTAACACCACCGAGTCAACCGTTGCAGCACCTGACTGTTTAGCTTGTTGAACAGACTGCAGCAACATCTGTTCCAACTGAGGTGCTAAAGTAACCACTGGAATTTGCAGGTCAGTACCTACCAACCCTTGCACGATAGATCGAGACAATGCCTCTCTAGCTGCGGCAGTGAGCGTGGCAGGATCTTGACTTATCATCGCTGCTTCCGCCAAAGCTTCGGCAATGGTACGAATATCACGAACAGGGACTTTTTCCAGTAATAAATTCTGCAATACTTTTAGTAATAAACTGATGGATAACTTGTTTGGTACTAAATCTTCAGCCAATTTCGGCGACTGCTTAGCTAATAAGTCCAACATTTGTTGTACTTCTTCGTGGCCAATCAACTCATGGGCATGTTTATGGATAATCTGATTCAAGTGCGTGGCAACCACAGTAGATGCATCCACAACGGTATAGCCTAAGGTTTGGGCTTGCTCTTTTAAGTTTGACTCAATCCAAATCGCATCTAACCCAAACGCAGGGTCCTTGGCTTCAATCCCTTGCAATGAGCCAAAAACTTGACCAGGGTTAATCGCCAAGTCACGATCAGGGTGGACTTCTGCCTCGCTGATTGTCACACCCATTAGCGTTATACGATAAGCGTTGGGTAATAAATCCAGGTTGTCACGAATGTGC
The DNA here is from genome assembly GCF_028858535.1 of Spartinivicinus poritis. NCBI lineage: Bacteria > Pseudomonadati > Pseudomonadota > Gammaproteobacteria > Oceanospirillales > Zooshikellaceae > Spartinivicinus > Spartinivicinus poritis. The sequence goes on along the minus strand of NZ_JAPMOU010000005.1, from coordinate 96,454 downwards.
ACTGAAGGCATTAAAAAACCCAGTTCTTGAGACAGTTTTTTCCGGACACCTTTAATTCGACTCAGCAACTCTCCCCCTTGGGTTTTATCTACCAAGGGAATTAATCGATAGCCGACTTCTAAACCAATCATATCGACTGGAGTAACATCATCCCAACCTAACTCTTTTATTTCAGGCGCTGCTGCAGGCACCTCTGCGGACTCTGCTGTTTTCTGCCCTGGTGCCGCAGGCAACTGCCCTTCTCCTGCTGTTTTCACTTTTGGCTGAGTTCGACGATAAATCCAAAAAGCCCCGCCTGCCGCTAATAAACCCAGCCCTAAAAAGGCCAAATGAGGCATTCCTGGGATAGACCCCATCACTATTAAAATAGCTGCAGCTACACCCAATGCCTTAGGTGTAGCAAACATTTGCTGAACCACCTGGTGGCCCATGTCTTTCGCATCAGAAACGCGCGTAACGATAATGGCAGCCGCAGTTGATAATAATAAGGAAGGAATTTGCGCCACTAATCCATCACCAATCGTTAGTAGCGAATAATTCTGCATAGCTACAGGAAAGGGTAAATCATGTTGAATCATCCCGATGCTTAAGCCACCAATAATATTAATAAATAAAATCAACAGCCCTGCGACGGCATCGCCCCGAACAAACTTGCTGGCACCATCCATTGAGCCATAAAAGTCAGCTTCCTGACCCACTTCTGTCCGTCGCTTACGCGCTTCATCCTGGTTGATCAAACCCGCATTTAAATCCGCATCAATGGCCATTTGTTTACCTGGCATGGCATCCAGGGTGAACCGCGCACTGACTTCAGATATACGGCCCGCCCCTTTAGTGACTACCACGAAATTAATGATCATTAAAATGGCAAACACCACCAACCCAACTACATAATTCCCACCAATCACCACCTCACCGAACGCTTGAATAACTTTTCCCGCTGCATCACCACCTTCATGACCACGGAGTAATACCACTCGGGTTGAGGCAACATTCAATGCCAGACGTAATAAAGTAGCGACTAATAAAATGGTAGGAAAAACAGCGAAATCTAAGGGGCGCAGGGTATAAACACTCACCAACAAAACGACTAATGATAAGGTGATATTAAAGGTAAATAACACATCCAGAATAAACGGGGGCACTGGCAAGGTCATCATAGCCAGCAGCGCTAACAGCAGCAGTGGAACCCCAAAACTACCGCGCCCTACCCCCTTAATACCTTCAACGACTGCTGCTTTGTCCATGGAGTTGCTCTTACCCTTCGTTTTGCATCTTTTATCCTGCTACTGCCAAATTTCTTACAACAATATCCTTGTTATGCAAAAACTAATCCGAATAAATTAAGCGGCTTTACCTACAAAAAGCGGCCTCATTTAGCCAACTGTTTAAAAACATATTTTTTATGACGCTATATTCATACCCCAGTGTCTTAAAGCAGATATATATCTAACATAAATAATTTTTATACACCAAAAGGCATAAAGGTGAGGCTATAAATACTCGGCGTTTGGCGATAATGAAGCTTAGTAATCATTCGTAAAAGGTATATCAGTTTAAATCCATCAAAATCATTATGAATTTAACTCACACAAAATATGACTCAAAAAATATCAAAGCACGTCACATTTAACTTAAAAAAAGTACAACTGCCTTTAGTATTAAATTAATATAAAAACTGACACCACCTATTTCCAGAAAAAATAAATTTTTAACAATAAGTTCAGAAAAAACAAATAATTACCAAATACCATAAAAAAAATAAATATAATTCATAGTGGCTTACGTATCGACTTGCTGTCAGTTGAAATGACATAAGTAACAAGGACGTTAAAATGAATACAACAAAAGAAAGTGAGCGCCTACAAAAAAACTGTCTAATAGAAATTATTGAGTTAATTAATAACTGTGTACGCAATATTAATGGCAGTGACAACCTTTCGGAAATCACCCACCAGTTTACTTCACTCACAAAATGTGATGAGTTTATCGTTTATTCCGATAAAAATACTAAGCACTATGGGGGAAGTACGCCATTTTGGTTTATTTATAACCACAAAAAAAGCACTATTGTTCCACAAAAAATTATTGCTAACAGTAACCAGCATAGCATTATAAAGAATATATTAAGCAAATCTGATAATTGCCGTATCCTAAAAACCTGTACATTGATGAAAGAGTTTGGCTTATTAGGCAGTCACTTTGTAGAGTCATCCAATAAACTGGATGACTCGATAGTCGTTATCATTATAGGATACCAGCATAGTTTGCAATACAACTTTATTGAGAGAATTCTTCATTATACTCTGCCACACTTAAACAGTCTGTTCTTTCACTTAAGAGAACAATGTTTAAAGCAAGACCATGCCCCTAATCTAACCAAAAGAGAACAAGAAATTTTGTTTTGGATAATTCAAGGCAAGTCAACTTGGGATATTAGTAAAATTCTAGCGATATCAGAAAGAACAGTTAAATTTCACCTATCAAATATATTTAAAAAGCTTGATGCTGTGAATAGAGTGCAAGCAATCACCAAAGCTTTAAATTTAAATCTTATTCAATTAATGCAGCAGCCAGTATAACATATATAGTCATTAATCACTGCAATTGTATAAATAATAACATCAATACCCCCTTCATGAGTGATATCTAGGTTAATGGGGGTAAGTCTAATACAATAAAACTTTCGACAGCCCCATTAACGGGTATATCTAGGGCAAGGCCTTTTGCTTTAAGCGAATAATAGCGGCTGCTAATAAACCCATGGAATAAAACACTTTACACTCTTTTTATATTCCATCCAATCATGACCATAACGGTCTTCAGCCATTTTTTCACTTTTTGGAATAGCATCACTAAAGTACTGGGCTATATTGGCGAGTGGAGCAACGATTCCCCATATACTTCCCGAAATCATCCCAAAGCTTACAAAAATCAAAAAATCGCCGAAGTAATTTGGATGCCTCGAATAACGCCAAAAACCAACATTTATAATTTTCCCCTTATTTGCTGGGTTAAGTTTAAATTTGCGCTTTTGATAATCACTACCAAAATGCCAAATTGTTCCTACTATATATACACCTATTGCTGAATACTCCAAATAAGAAAAACTACCTTGTAAATCTGCAGCCCAATAAAATGGCAAACAATAAATCCAACCAAAAATATTAACAAGTAATAATGATAAACCAGTCAACTGTGAAGACGGTATGACATCTTTTAGTTTAGCAGCAGCCGTATTCTCATACCATATTGTCAAAACTACATTCATTCTTAACAAATAGATGCCTACGAAGCTGATAATTAGTAGTTTATGCTGCCAGTCGCCTTTACCATAAAAACAGTATACCAAAGCAACAGGCAACAACGTGTTAAACCCCCAAATAAAGGGCATTCTCATATCTCGGTATTTTTTAGCACTACCGGCAGCAAAAAATGATAATACAGCTATTACTACACCAAGTGTAATCCATAATTCCATTTTACTATCCTTATAACTCAACAGTTAGGGCTACTGACCCTCACGTCTAACTTTCACCATAGATATAGCAGCAGCCACAAATTAATATCATACCGTTAGTTTAAAAAAACAAACACACCCCTCAGTCGAAAGCTGCTCAACTTCTCCTAGCTCAGGTAGTAATTTTTGCATTTCAGATAAGGAGTCTCCATAATTAGAGAAAATTCCTTTTTTGTTATAGAAGCGCATTAGCTTTTCAGCAAAAAAAGATTTTTTCACCCCATCATAAAGCACTGTTGTACCAAAAACAGTGCTTCCAGGGTTTAATGCACCTTTTAAATTATTAATAATTTGTAATTTTTCCTTAATTGACCCAGGCAAACAATGAAACAAAAAATTCATACTGCAACTATCAAATTTATTCTCTAACTCAATAGGTTGAAATACATCCCAGCAATATATTTCTGGGTTATATCGTAATAAGCGTTTTTTCGCTTCTTGCAGACAGTTTTCGTTCAAGTCCATTAAACCAATACGGGGTTTTTGCTGCCACTGGCAGTGATCTAAAAAGTAGCCCGTACCCACTCCAACATCTAAATGGTTATTAGTGACAGCATTATCAAAAAATGTCTGGGTTATTTTTTTTTTACTTTTCCAAATAAACCGATTTGACAGGCTCAAAACCATAATATCATATATCTTCAGTATATTGGGTGAGTAGACTTCCTGTCCTGTTTCTATTTGTTCTTGCGAGATCATTTTTATTTGATTTCCTATTATATAAATAGTAATTAAAGATGTTGCTCTACAAGTAGATGGTAATTAATTCCACCAGTCCCAAACGAGTTAACTCCCGCTCTCCTGGGCTGTTGGCTATTCCAGGGAACTGGCTCCGTCGGTATTATCGCTTGTAGATTATCCACTAAAGCAAGTGACGGGTTTTGCTGGCAAATATTAATCGTATGAGGAAATGTCCCATGATAAACGGCTAATAATGCCCGCAATAAGCCAGCAGCACCTGCAGCTGCCATCGTATGGCCTATTAATGATTTGATTGAAGCTAAATAAAGCGGGTTTTGTCGTACAACAGCACCATAGCTGTTCGATACTGCCTGAGTTTCTATCACATCACCTTTAGTTGTACCCGTACCATGCATTTCGATAAACTCAATATCTCTTGGTAACAAGTCCACCTGATTAAATGCTCGATCAATCGCAAGTGCTTGACCTTGAGCAGAAGGTGCCATCATAGAAATAGCATCATTAGAAGCCCCTATACTTCGAATCACGCCATAGATCCGATCACCGTCACGTATGCTATCATCAAGTCGTTTTAAAACAAATAAAGCACCACCTTCACCAATTGAAAACCCATCGGCACTAACATCAAATGGAGTAATAATATTAGGAGACAAGAGTTGCATTCTTGAACATAAAACAAGCTCATAGTGATTTGCGCCTAATTCTAATCCGCCAGCCAGCGCTACATCAATTTCTCCCAACTGTAATGCGCGACAAGCAATATCAATGGCAGCCAAAGAAGAAGCACAAGCCGCTTGTGTCGCTACCGTCTTTCCAACAATACCCAGTTGTTGTATAGTTGCTAAAGGGATACCTGATGCTAGTCCACCATCAAAAGCAAACCGACCAGGCTCTCCTAATTGCTCAACTAACCAACGTTGCCAGCGCTGTTGTAAAGACTTTGGTATTTTAAATTTGTCTAACAGAAAAGCAAACTGCTCTTGATTTAAATAGGTAGCGCCATAATCTCGCGCTGTTTTATTGCTTTGATTAGTGCCCCAATACACTCCCATGTTTGGTTGTTTAAGTAAATATTCCTCACTCAACTCCCAGTCTTGAATAGCTTTCTGGGTAAGCCAAATTGCTAATTTCTGAGAAGGGTCCAATGCTAACCATCGATGAGGCAACATACCAGCAGGACACTGCATAGTCGATAGCTGAATTTGCGATGCCAGCCGCGTATAACTGCGGTTAACATCATAACACCCATCTTTACTTACTAACCCATTCGCTAAATTATCCTCAGATAGTGGCAGCAACGTATTCTTACCTAATAAATTGTTGCGCCAAAACTGCTCAGTCGTGTCACCCAACGCAAAATTCACCCCGATACCCACCACTGCAACTGGAGAAAAATGGGGTTTGACCACAGTAGCTGAAGGCTTAGGGCTATTAGCAGCTAATACTACATGAGCACAACCCCCACCAATACCAATCGAATTAATTGCAACAGATATAATAGGCTCATGTTGCCACTGAACGACTTGGCTGTTAGCAACAGGATCAATAGCTGGCCACTGCTCATGCTGCATAGCCATTACCCCATAACTAATTGCTGCTAATGGAGCACAAGCGAAAGTATGACCTATCGAGCCTACCGTTGAAGTACAGGTAAGATGGGGTTGAGACGGTTGATAAACGGCAGATAATGCCTGATATTCTTCTTGCCAAGTAAAGGGCGTACTACTTAACAATGCATGTTTTAATTTTGTTATTGATTGCTGCTCACTTTGCGCTAAGGCTTTTCGGATTATTTTTTGCTGAAGCGACTGCCGTACATTATAGTTAAAGGCACCTTTACCCGGCTGCTGCCATACACTCATGCCGGTTAATAATGCTAAAATTGGCCGTTGCTGCCTAACAGCGTCACTTTGACGCATTAATACTAGCGCCCCTACTCCCTCTCCCAATGTTAACTGACGTCGATCAATTAGCTTAGCTAGTTTCAATAAGCTGAGTAACAACGTAGAGTCATAAACCTGGCCTGCACACACTAATGCTAACTCAGACTGATGTGTACGTAAATTATTTATAGCCGTATCGAGTGCCCAGGCTGCCCCCAAATCGTAACCATCAAACGACATTGCTCGCCCCTGAAATTTAAACTGAACGGCTATCTGACTAGCAATAGAGGCTGACAGCTCATAAAGTTTATCATTAAAATTGGCAGGCAATGCTGTGACCGCTTGCATGAAAAGGTTTTGTTCTACAGAAGATAATGTTGCTGCAAACTCAACTGCATTGACCCTAAGTGCATTATTGCAAATATTGGCAAACGGTTGTCCTCCCGCAAAATAAACATCGCTTGTAAGACGATTAATTGTCCCACCTTGTTCAACTTGTAAAATAGCTTGCTCAGTTACTGAGAGTACCCGTAATAACACTTCAGGCAATGTTTTAAGATAAACAGGAGGTATGCGAAACTGCTTAATTAATGCCTGAAAATCTATCTGCGGAAGCTTATATACAGAAGGGGTAGCAATAGCTGGATCTGATCGCTGCTTATCAATTGTGCCTACCGCTTGCCACCAATCTGTCAGGCTTTGATAACCACCATAACAACCCGCTATTCCTACAATAGCGATTGGCTCAGCCATTATACCTCCAAAGCAGCCGTTGTAGCTGATACTGGTATTTGATCGTTAGCAAGCAAAGTCGTCAAACGACGTCTATCTATCTTACCATTAGGATTTAATGGCAATTCAGTGATTTTCATTGCATTATGAGGAATCATATATTTAGGCAAAAATCGAGCACAATGCCTTTTTAAATCAATTAAATCAATTTCACCTATTGCTGATTTATAACAAATAACTAATTGTTGCAAACCCTCTTTATTAGTCATAATAGCTGCCGCATCAATAACACCACTAAATTGATTTACCACATGCTCTATTTCACCTAGCTCAACTCGGTTACCATTAATTTTAACCATGCCATCTATACGACCATGATAATACAAACAGCCATTCTCTTGGTGGACTAAGTCACCTGTATAGTGGGTGTTATTTGCATGCTGCTGAGCAATTAAAGGATCTTTGGCCCCCCAGTAGCCAGGCGTGACACAGGGTCCACTAATGATAAGTTCTCCTTTACACCCCTCCGCTACAGGGTGACCATTTTCATCACATACATTTGCAACCACATTAGGCAAACACATCCCTATAGGAAGCGGTTGGGTTTCACTTAATTGATCAACATTGACTTCAAAAAAAGTACAGACATTCGTTTCAGTTGGCCCATACAAATTAAAAAATCTAGCCGTTGGCAACATGATGGTAAGTTGTTTTAATGATTTAGGATGAAATACTTCTCCTGCAAACAAAACATATCTTAGTGACTGACAGTCAAAGTGTTTTAACACATTAGTTTTTGTCATTAGTTGTAAAATTGAAGGTACTGAATACCACGCTGAAATCTGATGTTTATAAATTTTTTCCGCTAATATATAAGGATTCATTATTTCATCATCGTCGAGTATCACTAGGCTTGCACCTACTGCTAAAGATGAAAAAATATCAAAAGTAGAGATATCAAAGTTGAGTTTTGCATGCCAAGCAAATACATCAAACTTACTGACATTGAAGGTTAACAGTGCCCAGTTGATAAAATTCAGTAAATTTCGATGGGTTATCTTGACACCTTTCGGTTGTCCGGTGGATCCTGATGTATATAAAATACATAATAAATCATCCAGATGAATGGCTACATCATGAAATGGTATTAAACTTCCTTCTTGATTTATCAGTTCTTCATAAGACATCTCTATCAAGATAAGTTGTGCATCTGCTGCAATTAAACTTTTTATGTTTTCTAACCAACGGCAATCGGCAATCACAACCTTACATTGACAGTTATTGATGATATAAAGCACTCGTTCATCAGGCAGTGCAATATCGATGGGTACATATACAGCACCTAGCTTAATAATAGCCATCACCGTAATCAATGACTCTATTGACTTAGGTAATACAATAGCAACTGTATCTCCTTTTTTAACACCATTTTTCATTAGTGTTGCTATCGCCTGTGTAATTGCATTATTATATTCCAGATAGGTCAACTGAATATTATTAGCAATTAACGCTGTACCATTTGGGTTCTGCTTTAACCCTGTAGATATTAAGTCACTTAGGTTGGTAAAATTATACATAATCATATCAGCCATTTTTCTTGATTACATTAAAACAAGTCAGTAGTCAGTAGTTCATCTCCAGAAATACGGGAAGTATCTTTGAATGTTGATATTGCCTGCCCCACTCTTACAAAAAAAATAAGTCGCCCTTTTACACCTAAACGCCTTTCTAACTGACTACGCACATGGTCATGTTGTAATAAAATACTTAATGGATGATAAGATAAGCCATTCGCTGTGGCTGATAACCAATTATCAACTACTTTAGCACCTGCCATAATTTTCTGTTTAATGCTAGCACTATGTTCAATAGTGATACCTACACAAAAAGCACAGTCATTTACTAGCGTTGCCATTTGTTTTGCAATCAACTGATGAAATCCAAAATAGTTCAGCATTGATATTACTTTTGGGTTAAAAATAGTCGCAAACCATAATCGCTTAATAAAGTTACAATCTCCAAATAAACTTTGAACAGAAAACCCAATAGGCTTACAATCTTTTGTTAAAAAATAAATATATCGATAAGTTTCTGACCATGCTTGGTTATGTTGAAAATCTAAACCCGCATGCTTTTTGATGAGCTCTACTATTGTTTGAACTTGCCAAGTATTATTAAAATGTACTACCTGACTGTCATGTTGATCATATAGCTTTGCATATTGCAAAACACTCTCTTCGTTAAAAAATTGATCTGAACTAGATATTGGTAAATAGCCACCTCTATTAGTTTTTCTAGATTTTACTAAATCAACAAAACGATCATAACAGGTTTTTTGCTCAGGTTTTTTTATATTAGCTTGATTATGATTATCAACCTTAATAATTACTGCTAGTTTTGGCTCCTTTGATTTGTCAATCCAATCAAGAGCCAATGATTGCTCATAGTATTCATTTACTAAAATTGAATAACCAGACAAATAGAGTAACCGTATTAAAACCTGAGAAAAAGCACCTAATGATAAATGCATTTCTAAATCATGGGCAGCAAGTGCTTTTAAACAACGATTATTATCTAAACCAAGCAAAATCACCCTAGAACCAGGGTCTTCAAGGAGTAATTGATCATTAATATTTTTAAATAATTGCTTTTGATGCTTACTATTTTCAACCAACAAGCAAAACCAAGGTTGACTATTATGTGAAGATGGAGACCACTTAGCAATATTCAAACAGCTCTCTAACTGTACATTAAATGACTCATTTATTTTCTGTTTCATTAAAGCTCCTAGGCCATCCACTCCATCATTTAATGTTTAAGGAATCAACACAGTCAAAACCAGTTATAACCAGGTGAGATAGTATTTAACTCTATTTCCTCAACCACTTCCGCCATTGCATAAAAATCTTTTTCAAGCGATTTGAATATAGGTTTATTCATATCTTGCTCGAAAACAGTTATGTCATTAACAAATATTGTTTCCACATAGTCAAAATTCTCACTTTTATCCTGCACACTATGTACCGCAAATCGTACAACACCATCTAAAGACTCACATGCAAGATAATCTTTTTCTTTAACCCAATTTTCAAAGTCTAGAGCAGAGACCTTTTCTTTCAATTTTATTTTATGAATAATTAACATAGAAACGCTACCAATAATAAAACATTAATTACATTATCTTAATAAATGCTAAAGCCTATCAATTAATAATCCCTAATGAACGCCCAGCAGTTGTAAATACATCTAATGCTTGGTTTAAATCAACATCTGAGTGTTCTGAGCTGATACTTATTCTTAAACGTTCATCACCAACACTCACACCAGGATAAACTACCGTTTGGCAATAAACACCCTTATCTCGTACTTTCTTGCCAAACTCAAGAGCCAGTTTATGATCTTTGATAACAATTGGAATAACTGCACTTTCACTATGTTCAGTATCAAATCCAAGTTTTATTAGTTCAGTTTTAAAATAATTAACATTATTCCATAACTGTTGTAGTCTTTCAGGCTCTGTCTGCATTACGTCTAATGATGCAATTAGTCCTGCAGCAACATGGGCTGGAATAGTAGCAGCAAAAACATAAGCGTTAGCAAAAAAGCGTAAATACTCAATCACTTCTGAGCGACCACAAACGAACCCTCCTACACCAGAAAGTGTTTTGCTAAATGTGCCTAGCTCTAAATCAACCTGACCTTTTAAGCCAAAATGTTCTGCGGTACCACTACCTGTTTTACCTAATACACCTGTTGAGTGCGCATCATCAACCATTACCTTAGCATTATACTGTTTAGCCAGCCGAACAATACTTGGTAAATCACATACATCACCATGCATACTAAAGACACCATCAATAACTATCAGTTTGCCTTCAACATCATTACAGTGATCACGTAATACAGTTTCTAGATGGGCCATATCATTATGACGATATATTTTGACTGCACCACCTGAAAGCTTTGCACCATCCATAATGGACATATGGTTAAACTTATCAACAATAATTGCATCATACTTTCTAACCAATGCCGATATAGTACCTACATTTGCAGAGTAGCCAGATGGAAACACTATTGCATCATCAGTCCCTTTGAAAGAAGCTAAACGTTGTTCTAATTCCTTATGGAGATGGTTTGTTCCCCCAATAATACGACTGCCAGTGTGAGTAGCACCATACTTCTTAACAGCTGATGTAATCGCTTCAATTACTTTAGGGTGGTTCGCTAACCCTAAATAATTATTCGAAGCCATCATAATAAATTGACGCTTTTCTTTTCTCACTTCATCATAAATTACAGCACGACCTGTGCTACGGCTTAGCATTGGCATTCCATACCAATAGCTACCATCAGCAGTTCTAGAGTGATAGAAGTCTCTAAATCGATAAGCTTTTGCAAATAAGTCAGGATTTTTATATTCATGAAAATCCTTCATTGTCAAATTACTGGTATCAAGCGCTAACGCTGATTGATCTGGTTTTCCTACAACAAGCTCGATAAAAGTAGCAATATCACTGAGCGAATTACAATCATTAATACTAATTACTGAGTTACCTTTAACAATATTTTTAACATAAGCCAATAATTCATCATATAGCTCAGGAGCTAATTTATTGCAGAGGTTATCATCATTATTTAATGTCAAATTAAATCTATCTTTAAATATCTTGCTCCAGTCATTATTATTAGATTTATTATCAAATGCTATTGCTTTAGATACTTTTGACTCATTATCATCAATATCAGTGGAAAATTGTTTAGGTATTTTATCTGAAAAATTCTCTATATTATCAATAATATCACTAATGACAACACAGTTATGAATATTTGATATTGAGTTTGAGCCCAATGTTTTATCAATTTCAGTCAATATACCGTGTAGCGTAATCGAGTCTATTCCTAATTTAGCTTCAAGTTCAGCATTAAGTTCTAACACTGATTTTTCATAGCCAGTATGCAATGATATAGTATTAACCACATATTTTTCACATATTAAGTCTTGCATTTTTTATCCAACACCATTACTAATCAAGTGAGATCGAAGTATCACAAATTATTTTAAATACTTTTTTACCATATGACATATTGCTGAAATTGAATGGAAATTTTCAGGTTTTACACTAGTCATAGGAATTAGCATACCAAACTCTTCCTGTAGATAAGCTATTAGCTCAAAAAGTGAGATAGAATCTAAAATATTTAGTTTTAACAAAGGCACATCATCATCAAGTTTTATATTACCGATATCTTTAGTCGAAGTAATAAACTCCACTACTTTATTTTTTATAGATTCTGTTTCCACTAGAGACTGCTCCATGAATTCCTCCTTTATATGTTTCGACCTATTGCCTGAATACTCAGATAATCCAGCTCTATCATAATTACTAGTAAGTACCCATGGCTCAAATTTAAAGTAGTAATTTTATACATACTCTACAACATCTTATGATCACTAGAGTTTTTTAATTTATTATTCGCAAACATATTCCAACAAAAGCAATATTAATTGTAGAATAGATATTAATATTTTTTATCAGCGAACACTTATATCTCCCATAAAACTTATCGGTGATATGATACAACGTCATATAGTTAAGCAACTTTATTTTTTAAATCAACCTGTACTATTGGACAGCTACACCTTGAAACTGATATAGACATAATTTTAACCAGTTATAATATCACTAAATAACTTTATTAAACTAATAGCTGGATAATTTTTACATATATATAGTTGCAATCATTTCGCAACATATAAAAAGTGTAACATCAATATATTATATAAGTTTCACTTAGAAATAGCATTTACTTAGGAGTAATCAAATGGACTTTGAGATTAATGATGACCAAAAGTCATATATTGACAGTGTGGTTCAGTTTGCCGCAAAAACGTTTCCACCAACACAGCCTTATGATGATCAATCTTTTAATGAATCAAACTGGAAACATGCTGCTAATTTCGGTTTTGCAGGATTACCAGTGCCTGAAGAGTGGGGAGGTTCAGGATTAAATGTATTAGATACCATTCTGATGGTAGAGGCACTTGGCAAATCCTGCCCAGATTTAGGGCTCATTTTTTCTTTATGTGCACATATGTTCGCCTGTACTGTTCCGGTATGGAATCATGGTTCAGCGTTAATAAAAGAGAAGTATCTTCATGATTTAGCTTCAGGAAAACTAATTGCAGCAAATGCTATTACTGAGCCAAGCTCTGGTTCAGATGTTTATAATATGAAAACGACTGCAAAATTTGATAATGGTTATTATTATATAACAGGAGAAAAGTGCTTCATTACAAATGCACCAGTAGCTGATATATTTTTAGTATACGCCAAAACCAACACTGAACAGTCATTTTTAGGAATTAGTTGCTTTTTAGTTCCTAAAAAAACTACTGGTTTATTCATTAGTCAAAATAGAAAGAAAAGTGGGCTTGCCAGTACCCCTTGGGCAGATATTTATCTTAATAACTGTTTCATTCCACAAAGTCATTTACTCGGTTCGCTTGATGTAGGTGCATTAATATTTCATGATTCAATGATTTGGGAAAGAAGCTGTTTATTTGCTGCTTATGTAGGAGCTATGGAACGTGCTTTAGAAAAGTGTATAAGCCACGCAAAAGAACGTCATCAGTTTGGTAAGCCCATCTGCCATAATCAAGCTATCTCAGATAAGCTCGTGGATATTAAAGCAAGGCTAGAAACTTCACGTCTATTACTATATAAAGTTGGACAACAATCAAGTCAAGGTAAGCCTAATGAATTAGATGTAGCTTTAAGCAAATTATGGATATCTGAAAGTGCTGTACAAACTGGATTAGACGCAATTCAAATATTTGGTGGAATGGGAATTTCTAAAGAAGTTGGTATTGATCGATTGTTACTGGATTCACTACCTGCTCGAATCTTCTCAGGTACTTCTGAAGTGCAAAGAGAGTTAATTGCAAAGCAGATGGGTTTACGTTAACTGTTATTTAACATTGAGAATAATTATTTCTATCATGACTATTATTCAAAAAATTATTGGCATTATTTATATGCTTGCAGGTATTGCTAAAGCATTTCCTCAAGTTGAAGATGTGAAAGAGGTATTAATTAATGCATTAGAGGCAAATCATGAAACAATACTTGAACCATTAACAAGCTGGCTAGTTAGTCACTCTACCTTTATTACTATTTTTGTAGGATTAGCTCTATTTTTTTCTGGCCTTATTTTATATCTGAATAAATTTTTAATAAAAACAACCATCAGTGCTCAAATTATTATGCTAATCTGCTTTATTAGTATATTACACAGAGCTTATTGGCAAATTTTTATTATAGATGGCTTTTTCATAATAATATCAGCTTTAATTGTAAAATTCCATCTTCAACCAACAGATAACAGCAGTATTTCAAGCCCCAATATACAACCCATTAAGAGATAAAAGCATTATGATAGATAAAACAGGTGGCAATGAAAAATCAATACCATTATTTCCCAGCAACAACTTTGAAAGTATATATGATGACTTTCAAGTAAAAGGTAGTCAAGCAATAGAACATGTTGGAGAATATGATATTGTAATAGTTGGAGGAGGAATTTCTGGTTTAACAGCTGCATGGCAAGTGAGGGAGCACTACTCCACACTTTTACTTGACCAAGGAAATAAACTAGGAGGAAATGCCTGTTCAAACCAGTGGAATGACTTAAGATTTTCAACAGCAGGGACATGTTTTCAAAAACCATTACTTGAAAGCGATGTTGGAAAGCTATTAATGGATCTCGACTTATGGAATAAGTGGCAAGAAACTGATGAGGATACGCTTGTTCTATTTAATACAAAAGAACTAATAAAAAATTTAAACGAAGTCACAAAATCTCTTTTAAAGCAACCATCATCATTAAAAAACCCATCAATTTATGCTTTATCAAAAAACTTAGTCACTAACTTAGTAACAAAAAAAAGATATGTTGCGGCCCCAAAAAAATTAGGAGACCCTGTATTTATAGAATTATTTAAATATTTAGAAAAATTCACTCCATCGAACAAACACCCTCAGCTGCCATGGCATAACAACTGCCAATGGAGTAGAGAAGAAATGGAGTTATTCGACTCTATTTCTTTACATGATTTATTTTGTAATCATGATATAAGAAGAACTCTACCCAAAGAATTAGTTCCTAGTTACAAAATCGGATCATTAGTTATTAACTCAATTGAAACAACCTTAAGAGTAGAGTGTTTATCAACTAAATCTGTTTCAGCTTATGTAGGAATATACTTTTTAGTTGGCTATTTATATGGCACATTAGTTGCCTTTCCAGGGGGAAATGGTTATATTTCAGAGCAATTAGAAAGAAATCTGAGTTCATGTAAAAACTGTACTCTACAAAGTAAATCAAAGGTTATTTCTATTACAGAACAGGATAATAACTATATTATTCGCTACTCTCAGCAAAATCAAATGCTAGAAGTGAAAGCAAAGTCAGTAATTTGGGCCGCACCAAAATATTCAGCGATAAATGCTATAAAACACATACCCACTAATCAGCTACAGGCAATGAAGGCTATTAAACATCATGATTATTGTATAGCAGGTGTTTTTTTAAATGAGCCTATTTGGCCTGACAAGTTTGGTGGGTATTTAATTGAAGATTTAACCTCGTGTACCGATACTAATATTTGGTGTAAAGCAGGTACTTGCCTAGTTGCTAATTGGCAAGACCCTGGCTATCCAGATGACTATGGCATCATCACCCTTTTAAAACCAATTGCTAATAGTCAAGATCAAGGTAAACTCAATAAAATAGATTTTAAAGATTTACAATTATCAGTATTAAGTGAAGTATGTGATATCCTAGAAGCTGCAGGCCAATCAAGCCAAATTATTAAAGACATAAAAATATGGCGCTGGAATCAAGGGCTTGTCATATCAGAAATTGGTCAAATTAAAAATAATATTTTTAATTTGGCTTCTAGTCCAAATAAAGGCCTTTTCTTTGCTAACCAAGATAGTATAGGTATTGGAAATATTGAATCAGCAATTTATGCTGGTAATTGGGCAGCAACTAGTACCATTGCCTATCTTAGTAATCACTATAATAATACTATACCAAATAAACAAGCTGTTTAATTTATTGTTACATTATCTTGGAGATAAAAAATGAGTAAACAGCATAATTTTGTAGCACATATTGGACATAGTAGCGACTACAATAACCTCGGTGGTAAGGCGAAATCACTGAACAAATTAGTTCATGCAGGCTTTCCTGTTCCTAAAGCTTATTGTGTCACTGTCTCTGCTTATCAAGCATTTTTAAAAGAATCAGGCCTAGAAGACTGGATAAACAGTTTTGATCGTTATGATACAGCAACATGTAAAAAAATTCGTAATAAAATTCAACAAACTAACTTACCTGAGCCTATACATAAAAGTATTATAGAAGCTTATAATAAAATAGGTAAAGGGAGAGTAGCTGTTAGGTCTTCTGCAATGAATGAAGATAGCATCACTCAATCTTATGCTGGGCAGTTTGAAACATATTTAGATATCCATGGCGAGCAATCAGTTACTGAAAGTATCAAACTATGCTGGGGATCTATTTGGGCAGATAGAGTAGATAGTTATCAAAACAATAAGCCTTTAAACTCATATAAAGATTCTGCTATTGGTGTCATTATACAGGAAATGGTAGACGCAGATGCAGCAGGTGTGCTGTTTACTCAAGATCCAGTGAATGGAAATAAAAACCATATAATAGTAGAATCTTGTTGGGGATTAGGCGAAGGAGTAGTATCTGGCCAAGTAACGACTGATAGCTATATTATTGATAAAACTAATTTTACAGTTATTGATAAAGTCGTTCGACCCAAACAAACAATGTCAGGGCGTGCTACTCCAGGGATAATTTCACTCTTAGATGTGCCCACAAATAAAGTGCATGCAGCATCTTTGACCGATGAACAGGCAATAAAGCTTGCTCAGCAATCAGAAGCTATCCGTAAACATTATGATAATGAGTTAGATATTGAGTGGGCTGTTAAAGATAATAAAATTTGGATTTTACAAGCAAGACCAATTACAACTGAAAAAAAAATAACAAAGCTGTGTGCAGACTCAGAAGAAACAAATGATTTCATTCGTGATAATGCCATGTTTTCAAGGATGGATACGGGAGAAATAGTCACAGGGTTAATGACCCCTTTAGGTTTATCTTTTTGCCATTTTTATCAACATAATATTCATGGACCTGCGATTAAAAAAATGGGTTTATTAGATATTGGCAAATCGCAGCACTATATGGGCTATATCCAAGGTCATGTGTATTTAAATATTTCCGCTTCAGCAAAATTATTAACTCAGTGTCCACCAACCCATGATCCAATGAAGTTTACTAAACGCTATGCTACTGATACTATCGATTTTTCCAACTATATTAATCCCTATGGTGAGCCTACCGCTGGTGTTCAATATTTTAAAAGCAGCATCTACTGGCTTTACTGTCAAATAAGAAACCTGTTTAGCTCTGAGCGTATCGTCAAAAAAATGATAGCTTTGAGAAAAAAAGAAACCGCTCGTTTTCATAAGCTCGACCTAAATTCAATGAGCTTAACTGCATTAAATAAAGAATTAGAAAGAATTGATAAGCATTTTCTAGAAGCTTGTGCTGCTTATATGCCATTCTTTCTTCAATCCTTTGCTTTATACGATTTACTTACCGAGCTTTGTGATAAATTTCTGGGCCACCAAGGCAATGGATTACAAAACAGAATAAAAGCATCAATGAATGGGTTAAGAACAATTGAAGTAACTAAAGCAGTCAATGTGCTTGCTGAGACAGTTCGTCGCTCTCCTAAATTAACAAACCTATTTATCAATACCTCTCTAGACCAATTAGTTGCCACACTTAAAAATGATTCAGAAGGTAGGATATTCTGGTATCAAGATTTTTCTGATTTCCTTTACAATTTTGGTTCTCGAGGTAGACAAGAATTTGAGCTAACCATACCACGTTGGAATGATGACCCAATCTATATTTTACAAATGATTAGAATGTACCTTGGCAGCGACCTAAAGTTGGATTCAAGATTAACCAAAGTGAGTGAACTAAGAGAAGCTGATACAGAACAATTAATTTCATGCCTGCCGTTAAAAGCAAAATTAAAAATTAAGTTTGTCATTGCAGCTTATAGTAAAATGGCAGAGCGAAGAGAAGCTACCCGCCCTACTTATATTTCAGAAACATGGTTCTATAGAAAAATAGTATACGAAGTGGCTAGCCGATTAGTAAAACAAGGCATTATTGATCAAAATGATATTCCTTATATAGATTTTAATACGTTTCGAGATTACGTAGCAGGACGTAAACCAGCAGAATTAGCCTTTAGTAAAACTAAAGTAAATGAAAATAGGCATCGCCATTTAGTCAACCTTAATTTAGAAGACCCTCCCATGGCAATTATTGGCCAACATATATCTAAACGAAAAGTTAATGTTACTCAAGATAATGACTCATCTGTTATTTATGGCCTAGGATCCAGTCCTGGCTCTATAACTGCATATGCTCGAGTGATCACAGATTTAACAACTCAGGTAGAGTCATTCAAGCAAGGGGAAATATTAGTTACGAAGTTTACTGATGCTTCTTGGACACCATTATTTGCTTTAGCATCAGGTGTTATTTCTGATATAGGCTCAACGCTATCTCATAGTTCAATCGTATCTAGAGAATTTGGAATACCAGCAGTAGTAAACTCAATATCTGCAACTCAAAAAATCCAAACAGGTGACTTAATATTCATCGATGGCGATGCTGGAGTTATTCGAATTGAAAAGAAAGCCAATACCTAGTACGCGTTCTATTTTAAGCTTTCATTAATAAATAAAAAGGAATCACACTATGGACATTACTATTGGTGTAGTTGTCATTACAGAAAGTAACTTTTTTTTTGAGGCTGGATTAAGTGCATTGAGTGACTTACAGGGTAAAGTTATACAACAAGTCACTATTGATGCTGATATAAGCTACAAATTCATCCCCTCTTCAACTGACTCCGTGTTTCAGGAAGCAAAAAATAAGGCCATTAATTATTTAAACAAGCGCAAAGACAATATTTCAGTTAAAGTTATTCAAGCTCCAAGCTTAAAAAGGGCCTCAGAAAAAATAATTAACCTCCCGAATATAACAAGTAGTGCTGAGCTACAAATTGGCATGGTTTATGTGGATTATACTAAAATAGAAAATAATGCGCTTACACCACAAAAGCTCGACCAAGAGCTTGTAGAGTTTTATGCTTCATTAAAAGAATCTCAGGTCAATTCTTTTTACTCATCTTTTACTGCTGCTGCATTTACAAATACAAATCACAGTAAAATACGCTATCAACCAATGCAATATATTGAGTGTATATTGCCAACAGAGCGGTCTGTATTACAAACCAAGTTGCTTTGTTTATGGATGGACTTTTTTGAAATGAGTTATGCTAATCGCCGTATCAAGCCAACCATAAAAGACATTCCTCACAATTTGCTTGGAGAGCAACTGCTAAATCTATTTTCTCTCAAAGCACAAAATAATTGGTTGTTTTTTTATTTTACTGGCTCAATCGTTTCATCACTCATTCAGTATGTAGAGTCAAAAATTAAACCCATGGGCATTCCAGCGCTAAGAGGCCCTAGTGAACATAGTCTTGCTTGTGGTGCAATGGCTAACTGGCAACTATATCAAAAACCTTTTTTAATCGTAGTTACCAGTGGAATGATTGATGAATTTAAAGGTACTTTAGCCAACTTAAGAGATGCAAAAGCGAAAGGAATTATAATTTGTGCTGAAAATAGAGCAAATCAATGGTTCGCCTTTCAAGGCACTATCTCACAAGATGAAGATACTCGAGATGTACTCGCTGCTTATCGAGTTCCTCATCTCTACATGGATAATATTGATAATGTTGATAATGATCTACTAAAAGTAGCTGAGCTATATGATTTAGAGCAAGGTCCAGTAGTTTTGCTCGTTACACAAGCCGTTCTTGAAGCGGTAAGCCATATCGATATAAATTTTTCTAAAAAAAATAGCCACCAGAATAAAGCTACCAGTATTTCACCTTGTCAACAAACACTTGATAAAGTAGTTGATATTATTAATCATGGTCCAGAAAAGCTTTTATGGCAGTGTGGTCCAATGAATGATACTGAATTAGAAATGACGCTATCTATTGCAAGTAGAGCAGGTATCGCTCTCGTAGATTCTTTAACATATCCTGGCGTGATTCCAAAGTTTTATAATGGAAAAAGAAATTCTAATTACTTAGGCACACTGAGTATTTATGGATATTCGCCTCGAGTGTATAATTATTTACATACCAATAATAAACTCAACCCACCTGGTGAACAGTGTTTATTTTTCTTAAAAAGTAAAATCCCACAAATTGCTACCCCGTTTCCTGAAGGTAGATTAGAACGAAAAATTGATATTGTTCAGTTGACTAATAATCCAAACCATATTGCTCCCTTTACAAATCATGGTTTAACAATGAACTACCTGGATTTTCTCCATTATGTCAATGAACATCTTAACGTACCTAACACATTGCGTATAAAGCGTTATCATACAATAAACTCTTTAATAGATACACCTTCAGATGTTGTCAATAAATTACCTACTTTACCAATGAGCCCAAACTTCTTTTTTGCAAAGCTAAACGATCTTATCGAACGGCTCATTGTTGAGCATGGATACGACTATACAGGCTTATATGACGTAGGTCGGTGTGGCATCTCAGCAATACGCAATGTAGCCAAAACAAGAAGAGGTTTTTCTGGATGGTATGGTCGGGCACTCATGGGAGATGCACTATTAGCATCAGTCGGGATTGCCTATACCTGCCCAACCAATATCATCGCCTTTATTGGGGATGGTGCAAAAGGCGTAGTACCAGATGTATTACCTAGTTTTATAGAAAATGCTATAGCACACCCTAATCAAATGAACAAAAATATTACTATTTTCTTTTTTCAGAATGCAGGCCATTCAGTTATTAATACTTATCAAGAACGTATATTGTTTAAGCGAACTTCACGGCAAATGCGCTTAGTTAATATTCATTTTCCAGATTGGGAAGATGATTTATGTGGACTCAAAATTAAATCCCAAACAATCGAAACATTTGATAATCAAATGTTAGCAAGTGCGTTACTTGAACCTCAGCGTATTAACCTCTTTTCAGTAGTGGTTTCTCATAATAATGAAGGTGATGGTATTAGTTTAGCTACAGCGACTGGTTGGCAAAGAGATGATCCCGTATTAAAACCATACCAAAATCAATCAGAATCCTCATTAATTGAAGTATAGCAATTATGGAGAGTCACAAATGAAATTTGGATTCATTGCACACCCAACCTCTATCGGCCTTAAACGATATGTTAAAATGCTTGATATGTTCGATAGAACGACAAAAGACTTACACAGTGGTTATGACCGACAACTTTGGAGCCATCGTAACTTAATACCATTTGTTGACTTTGGGCAAATACAATCTGCAACAGGTAGTGTATGTGAAGGTATTGTTCATTATTTACCCATGACTGCTGAAGAAATGCTCCAGTCAGCACGAACTGTTCAACAACGTATTTTTGATGGCATTGCGTCCATGGAATTAATGGGCTCTCAGTTAGTGGGCCTAGGTGGTTTCACTTCTATTATTGGCAAGCGCGGCTTAGAAACAGCAAAGCAAGCAAAGCTTCCTGTAACCAGTGGTAATTCTCTTACGACTTATTCTGGATATAAAGTTATCGTACAACTGATAGATTGGCTAAAGCTAAAGCCAGACAATACCCGAATTGCGATTGTTGGTTATCCTGGATCAATCTGTCTGTCGTTAACCAAACTGCTACTCAAACTAGGATGTCACCTTGATTTAGTTCATAGAACACGTAATGCCAGTAAATCGGAAATTTTAGAAGACATCCCTGAAAAGTGGCATGATAAAATAACGGTAACTGATAAGATTGATGATTGCTATCAACGCAACTTAATTTATGCAACTGCAACTTCATCGGGTGGCGTCATTAATGCAAACAAACTCATGCCAGGTGCAATTGTTGTTGATATTGCTTTACCAAGAGACGTCACACAACTCGTAACACCACGTAACGATATTTTAATTATTGATGGCGGCTGTGTTACAGCATCCAATCAAGTGAAATTTGGTGGTGAGTCATTAAATTTAGGCATTAAACAACAACTTAACGGCTGCTTAGCAGAAACAATGGTACTCGCTTTAGAAAACCGAGCTGAATGCTTTTCTATTGGGCGGGATTTAGCCCCTGAAAAAGTGATTGAAATAGGTAAACTTGCTGAGCAACATGGTTTTTTTACTCTACCGTTAGCATCTTATGGCCATCGCATCAGTAAAGAAGCGATTGAACATTTCCGCCATTACCATTTTAATCGTGTTATCGATAAAACCCATACTAGCCCTGTCAATACAGAACTAAGTTCTCAGCAACATTTACCAGTAGATACTCGATCTCAAACCATACATCGATTTCGAAGCCACATTAATCCGATGATGGCTGACTTTCTGCAAATGCAACACTGTGACCGTGTGTTTGAACGCGCAGAAAAGTCGACACTAACAGACACCAATGGGACTCAATATCTGGATATGGTTGCAGGTTATGGCTGTTTAAATTTAGGCCATAACCCAACAGCTGTTGTAGAGGCTGCTCAACAGTTTTTACAAAGTGATACACCAAACTTTATACAATATATTTCCATCCCGAAACAAACTTCTCAGTTGGCTGAACGCCTATGCCAAATCACTCCAGGAAAAATGGAGCGCGTCTTTTTTAGTAACTCAGGTGCAGAGGCTGTTGAAGCTGCAATTAAACTCGCGAAAGCAGCAAGTAATCGCCCACAGTTGGTATATGCAGACAATAGCTATCATGGTAAAACACTAGGTGCTTTATCGATTACTGGACGAGAAAAACACTGTAAACATTTCAGGCCATTATTACCTGGCTGTGTCAGCGTCCCCTTTGGTGATATTGACGCATTGAGGGCAGTACTTGAAAAAAGAGATACCGCAGCATTCATTATTGAACCGATTCAAGGAGAAGGAGGTGTTTATGTTCCTCCATCAGGTTATTTAAAAGCAGCAGAAACCCTTTGTCGTCAAACTAATACCTTGTTTATAGTAGATGAAATTCAAACCGGTATGGGGCGTACAGGCAAGTTATTTGCTTGTGAGTGGGAAAATATTAATCCAGATATTCTTATTCTTTCTAAGTCACTATCAGGTGGATTAGTGCCTATAGGAGCAACCCTGAGTACTGCAAAAATATGGGATGCCGCGTACGGCACTAGTGGTCGATTTCTAGTTCACACATCGACTTTTGGTGGCGGTAACCTAGCAGCAACAACTGGATTAGCAGCCATTAATTCTATTATTGAGCAAAAATTATTTGAAAAAGCTGATAAGCAGGGATTATATTTAAAACAAGGGCTTGAAAAAATTGCATCCAAATACCCTTTTATATCAGCTATTCGCGGCCAGGGGCTAATGTTAGGTATTCAATTTAAACAAAATTTTCAGGGAGCTGTTGAGGCTTGCGCCAATGAGCTAGCAACTCGCTTTCCCGGAGACTGGTTTCGTACTTACCAGTTTTTGCCTGATGAATTAAAAGGCCATATGTCTGGTGTGATAAAAGAAATGGAAAAATCATTAGCCGAAATGTTTTGTATGCGCTTTGTAACCAAGCTAGGTAATGATCATCACATTCTCACTTTCATTACTGCAAACAGCTCCACTGTGATGAGAATTCAGCCTCCTCTTATCATCACTAAAGAAGAAATTGACCATTTTGTTAAATCATTTGGCATAGTGTGCGAAGAGATGTCAACTTTTATGGATTAGATATAATATAGCCAAAGCGAATGGTATATAACCAATAAAAAAGGGATATTAATAGCTAATTCAAGGAAAGGGTTTATCAATGCGATTCAAAGGCATTTGTCATGTAGAGTTTTCAGTCGTTAACTACGAAGAGTCAATCAAGTTTTATGATCGCATGTTTGGCTGGTTAGGTTATAATAGCTTTTGGACAATGAATCTAGGTTACTGCTCTACTTATTATGTAGCAAGATACCCTTTTCCGCATAGCTATATTGGTATTCAACCTGCCGAAAAGGGTACTATATTAAACTCACAAGAGCATTCTACAGGTATTCACCATATAGCATTATGGGCTAAAAACAAAAAAGAGGTTAATTATTTCCATAAAAATTTTTTACTAAAAGAAAATGTAACAGTAACGGATACTCCTGCTGAATACCCTATTTACGCGCCTGGTTATTATGCTGTTTTCTTTACTGACCCTACTGGAATTCGTTGGGAGCTTGCCCATCTACCGAGTATCCCAATGCCATGGAGTATACTTAAAACTATGAAAGCTTTAAAACAAAAAGGGAAAACCAATATTACAAAAGAAATGATACGATCCTTACCCTCAAAACATGACATGAGTAAAACTTAATCAATAGCTTAGAGATAAAATAGAACTTAACAATAATAGTTAAGTAGCGTTAATGAGTATTGTAAAACAGCTTTAGTTGCTAGTTAAGGAAAACAAGCCATGAAAAAAAAGCTCTCTCGCCGGGAAACAATAAAAGGAGTTCTCACTGCCGGTATTATTATCGGATTTAACTTACAAACTAGAAGTTGGGCAACAACAGATACCCTCCTTGATCATCAGTACCACTTTTTAGCTAATGATTTTCCTGACTTCGAAGGTGAACTACTTACAGATAACGACTCATTACAAAAAGCCGCTGACGATTTTGGTCATATTATTCACCTAATACCAAGAGCCGTACTCAAACCAGCCTCAGTACAAGATATTGTAAAAATGGTGCGGTTTGCAATGGTTCATCAAATCAATGTTACTGCAAGAGGTCAAGGTTTTTCAACCGCAGGAGAAGCACAAGTCAACGCTGGTGTTGTAATAGATATGTCGTCTCTCACCACAGTAAAAGAGATAACCGATACAAGTGTTCTCGTTGAAGCAGGTACAAATTGGTTTAATCTTTTAAATCATACGTTACCTCATCAACTGACCTTACCAATTGTAACTGACTTTCTTGAGTTAACTGTTGGTGGAACATTATCCGTTGGAGGTTTAGGTGCTCAATCCTATCAATTCGGTACAATGGCCGACAATGTACTACAATTAACTGCAGTCACAGGAAAGGGGGAACTAATAACCTGCTCTCCAACTCATTATTCTTCACTATTTCATGCACTAAGATCAGGGTTAGGTCAATTTGGGATTATAGTTGAAGCACGTATGAAACTTACTTCAGCCCCCTCACAAGTAAGATTTTATCAGCTTTATTATGATGATCTATCATTATTCCTCAGTGATAATAAACAACTTTTGAAAGATAAAAGATTTAGTGCTGTTCAAGGGGGAGCAGAACCCAATAATAATGGTGGCTGGAAATTTAGTCTACAAGCAACCAAGTATTTCGAGCCAGGTAGCGAACCCGATAATGCCCAGCAACTCAATGGGCTCAATTATAACATCGGAACTGAAGTTATACAGGACATGCCATTTTTTGCTTATTTAAATCGTTTAGCTCCCATTGTTGAGCAGTTAAAAAAAATAGGTGTATGGTACTACCCTCACCCCTGGTGTCCTTTACTAATTCCAGACAATCAAGCAGAGCCTGTTATTTCTGATATACTGTCGAATTTAAACCCAAATGATATGGGTGGTGGACCAATTCTATTTTCAGGGTATAGCTGTGAGCCATTTAACACACCATTATTCAAAATACCTAAAGACCATTATTTCTTTTATTTTTCATTAATGCGCAATGCCATCCCTCCTACAATAGAGCAAGCAGAGGCATTAATGCAGATAAATAAAGCAATATATGAACAAGTGGTTGCTGCTGGTGGCTTTCAGTACCCAGTTGGAGCAATACCAATGACGAGACAGGATTGGCGAAGACACTACAGGCGTAAATGGAGAATGGTTAAAACATTGAAATACCGATTTGACCCTAAAAAAATATTAGGATCTAGCCGAACTATTTTTGACTAACTAAAAATGGGTATATCACTAGCCTGATATACCCTTCACGAATTATTTCTTAAATGTTAAGAAGATAACAGCCATATCCCAAGCGAAGGGGATAAATACTAAAAATAATATTTCAAGCCAACTTGAATATAATCATCATTTCTAAATGGATAGTTAGCATCCCTTATATTATTACTAGCAAAAAAATAAGCTTCTAGAGAAAGTTTAAGCTGATTAGACAATCTTGTAGAGGCTTCAACTAGTCCAGAATAACTATGATGCCAATTTAAGTCTTTCACTGCACCCATTAATATTTCTGTGCCAGCAACATCATTAACTACAAACCGTCCTCCCAGAAATAGGTCATTTTGGTGTGGTATAGGCGCTGCTGTTCCCCGTTGATCATATTGGTACTCTGCTAGTACACCAATATCCCAATTCGAGTTCAATACCCCCACAAAGGTGTACTCAAAACCAGCAATAGTAGACCAATAACTCTCTGTACTATCTCGATAAATCGCTTCTAGCTTCCACAGCCATGCACCCAGAGTAGCTTGGATATCTACCCCAAATTGCTTCATTTGAGGATAAAAAGGCACTAACTCTGGGTTTCCCAATCCATTAAACTTCACAACTAAATCTGGATCTCTTGATGTTCCATGAAAATAATAGGTGCCAATGTCCCAGTCTTCTATTGTATGACTCCAACGTAAAACAAAATCAACATGCTGTTGTTCTGCCGAAGACTGGTACTCAGCATTATTTACCTTGATTGGTAGCGATAGACTAAAACGCTCATTATCCCCAGGGAAGGTTCGCTCTCTAAACCATGGTAATAAAAAAACATCTAAGGTACCCCAGCTTTTAATCCAACTCCCAAATAGCATTGGCTGCCCTAGTTTTTCTTCACCATCTACAGTTTCAACAAAATCTGTTTGATTGATCACATCAACCAAATGAACAGATTCTGTTACTCCCCAAAATACTTTGCCTACCCCAACTCTTAGTTCCCACTCATTGCCCACATGCAGCCACATCAACTCACGTATATCAGCATGGGTACGCTCACTGTCTTGATTATCCCAACGAAAAAAAGATACTAAGGTTAAACTCTCTTTTTCATCTTCTGATGCCCAGTAAAGCTCAGGCGCAATACTCAAACTTAACTGATAATCAGGTCGATCCGATTGTGAGCCCTCTTCTAGAAAAAATCTATTCTCTAGACTGAATGAACCAGCAATATCATCAACTGCCAACACATGACTACTACTTAAACTTAGCCATATAATGCCAAATAAACAATATCTCATTAACTTAACGAACTCGTTTCAAACTACTTTTATCGAAGTCTTGCTTATTTAAGCCCGTATTAAACTCTAACCGGAGAGTTTTAAGCTCAGTAACTTTACCTGTTTGATGGTTCATCATTTCCATTGTAGCTGCTCGCCAATACTTATTTAGGTAGCGTTTATAATCCTTAAATAACAAGCTTTTTAATAGGGAATTTTTCTTATCAAAGTATTCAACTTTAAATGGACGATAATGTTGTTGGTCTACCCATACCACCAATCGTTTATAACCTGAAAAATCGTCTAATGGGTATTGCTCAACAACAAAGCAATTGACGTCATTAAGTACTTCTTCTTTTAAATAAGCGTAACGATACTTTTCAATTTCAAATGAGGTTAAGTCTTCGTAAGCGAATTCACTTCCCATAAAAGGGCCTGATTTATTTCTTGAAGCAATCCGTTTTACTCGTTTCAGTGCTGGTAAATACAACCACTGATCGTCTGGCTCCGTAGGGTGTGAATAGTTTAAAAAAGCAGTACCTTTCACATCTCTTGGTTGATCAAAGACTGTTAGCCCTTTATCGCCGTCATCTATCACCTCTAGATTTTTCATCCGCATTTTCCGAATGCTTTCTTTGCCTTCTGCATTTCGCAAAGTCATAATCACTTCAGAAATACTATCACCCCACCCCATATCCCTTTTTTTTCGCTCTTTGGCAATTTGCAACCCTTTTTCTGCATATACATTTGCCTTCGCTATTTGTAGCGTAGTTCCACATAGCACTATTATAACGACTAACCATACTTGCCTTATATCTGCTCTATTCATAATAATATTCAGCATCATTTTTTCCTTCTCACTCTACAAATTTTCAATGACTTATCGCAGCTTCAGGTACTTGTTGCAGTACATTTTGCTTATCAAATATCAATAAGTAAGCAGGTAAAAATATAAAATCGATTAGTAATGCAATGACTAAAATAACACTTGTCAACAGCCCCATGTCTGCATTTAACTGAAATGATGATAATACTAACACACCAAACCCTATGACTAAGACCAACGTTGTAATCCACAAGGCTCGACCAACATTGACAAAAGCGTAACGGATAGCATCTTCTTTCGACTTTCCTAACCCTTTCGCCAATTTATACTTACTCAAAAAATGAACTGTATCATCTACTATGATGCCTAAACTCATACTAGAAACCACAGAAAGCCCTAGATTAATTTGACCAGAATATAATGCCCAACAGCCAAAACCTATCAATGCAGGCAGTACATTCGATACCAAGCTAATGAGGCCTAATCGCCATGAACGTAATGCAATAATTAATACAAATGAAATAGATAATAGCGCAATAAATGTTCCCTGCAACATGCTATCCATATTTTGTTCTCCAATATGAGCAAACATAAGCGATGGGCTTGCGGCTGTTACTTTCAATTCTGGTGCATTATTTCTAATCCATTGTTTTGCTCTATTCTCAAAAGCAATAAACTCTTTACTGCCAATGTTTTTTATGGTACATGCAACTCGAGTTGCAGACTTATCAATATTTAACTGATTGTTTAAATCTAATCCGTAAGGCAAAGACATTTCATAGAGTAATATATATTGTGCAACTAAATTCCTTGTTTCAGGCAACTTATACCAAACAGGGTCATCCCCATGCATGTTTTTATTCAAGCGTTTCAGTGTATCACTTATAGTAAATACATGATCAACCTCAGGCTGTTGCCGTAGCCAATGACTAAACTTTTCAACAACTTGAAGAA
The DNA here is from genome assembly GCF_028858535.1 of Spartinivicinus poritis. Taxonomy (NCBI): domain Bacteria; kingdom Pseudomonadati; phylum Pseudomonadota; class Gammaproteobacteria; order Oceanospirillales; family Zooshikellaceae; genus Spartinivicinus; species Spartinivicinus poritis. Next base: position 67,475 of record NZ_JAPMOU010000005.1, on the reverse strand, counting down.
ACGCAGGCTCATTTACACCACCTGCTGTTCCAGAGTCAATTGAAAAGTCAGCATAAGACATACCTGATAAGTTTTCTTCCAAAAAGTCAGCGGAACGTCTAAACTCAGTTCCTTCAGCAAAGTAGCTCACTGCATCATCACTTACAGTATTTAAGGTAATTAGTCCACCAAATATAATGACTGATAATAAAGATAAAGGTAATATTTTACGATGGTGAAGAATGACCCAATCAGCTAGTTGGTTCATGTTATTATCAATATATTCCCGCTGTTTTACTTTCATTGGCAATAACAACAGTAATGCAGGAAGCAAAGTAACAGAAAAAGCAAAAGCTATAACTACCCCTAAAGCCGTTAAATTTCCTAATTCTTGTAAAGTATCTGCATCGGAAAAATTCATCGATAAGAAACCAAGTGCAGTCGTTGCACTGGTTAAGAATACTGGTTTTAAATTAACGGTTAAGCTATGATTAATGGCTGCTAACTTACTTTGCCCCTGCCGCATTGCAAAGACTACAGAGGAAGTGATATGAACACAATCTGCCACAGCAAGTGTCATTACTAAAGTAGGTACATTGACTGTTGCAGTATTTAAAGCAAATCCAGCCCAACCTGCTAAACCCATCGTTACTGCTATTGTCACTGTAATCAACACTAACGTTGCTAAAGTACTGGCAATCGACTTCAAGAGCCATCCCAACATAATTAAAATAACAACAAACATTAAAGGAATAATCAGTTCAGCATCTAATTGTGCTTCTTTTGCAAAGCTATAGTCTATAAATAAAATGCCTGAATTATAAAAGCTGATGTCTGGATATTTCTCTTTATATTTGGCTGTTAACTTCTTAACAAACTGTGTCACTTCAAGTGTTTCAGCAGTCTTATCACGCTCAGGTAGTTGAACAGTAATATTAACAACAGCCACATGCCCAGTGCGAGAAATTAATCGATTAACTAAGTCAGGCTCATTAATTGCTACTTGCTTAATTTGCTCAAGCTTTGTTTGATTAAGGTCCACTGTCTCGAAAACAAGGTCTTCAACAATTAGATCATCTCCTTTGGCATAGGTATATTGATAATTGGTCAATGAATCAACTCTGGATGAGTAGGGTGTTTGCCAGGCTTCCTCCGTTATTTCTTTAATCAAAGCTAAGGTTGACTTGGTAAAAACATCGTCTGTATCTGGGGCTAGTACAATCGTCATGTTTTCAGTCTTGTTGAACTCTTTTTGCATACTTTCAAACTCAACTAACTGAGGGTTGTCTTTACTAAAAAAAACTTTGTAATCCCCCCTGAAAGTTAATAAACCATTTCCATAAGAAGCTGCAATAATTAGCAATAGACAAACGAGTAAGGTAAACCACGGTCGGACGAGAAGTGTATTAATGAGTTGCTGCATCATTGCCCCTCCCTGGGTATCAAGTCGCTAAAGTCTATTTTTTAACCACTTAAAAACAGCTTATAGCGGGTAAGTACAGACTTTCATAACTAGCAACTATTTTTTCCTATATATTTAGTCCTTATACTGCACTACTTTATACTTACGTATAATTCTTTTTATATTATCACAAAGCCAAAAATATGACTTTATTATTTCAATTTAGCTAAAATCACTCAGCATTGATTATGGTTACTATTTACCGTAACAATATCAATAAGCCAACTATTAAGTACTCTTCATACAATACACGGTTTAATCAAAATAATGCAATCAAATTTCAATGTTAACGCTCAGCTTAGTTTAGCTTTTTCTACAATACCGCTCAGTTTGTAAATTTTTATTGCCATCCTTCAATTTCGTGTAATATGCTGAAGTCACTTAGACTTATATCATCTGTCATAAAAATTCATTAAAAATATAATAACGTACTTGTAAGTTTTATCTTCACTCAAGTGGATAGGAGTACCTATGAAAAGAAGGGACTTTATTAAAGCTGCGGGGGTTACTGGCTTGATGCCAGGTATTACCCTATCCAATCAAGCATTAATTCCTGCTTCGTCTTTTCCTAACGTAATTATGCAAAGTAGTTTAAAGCCTGCTTCAGGCCCTCTAGATATTGTTATGGGCTCACTTCCTGCTGATTTATACGGCCATGTCTTTATTGCTGAAGGCATTCCATTAGAGAAAAACCATCTTTCTCCTAACGGTAAGGGTGCCTTATCTCGAGTTGATTTTACTCATGGGCAAGCGCGTTTTACCCGCAAGATGATTGAAACCCCCTCTGCCATTTTACAAGACAAATTCAGTGGATTATTGGACCCATTTTATCTATTGGGAGGTACTGTTTACTTTAGTCCTAATTTAGGCTTTATGAATTACTGTAATACAGCTCCTAATTATTTAGGTAACAATCGTTTCGCCCTAAGTTATGAAGGGGGAATCCCTTATGAATTTGACGGAACCACACTTGACTTAATTACCCCGATTGGAGAAGTAGATGAATGGAAATCCAGCCTCCCTCCCATTGCAGAAGCCTTTGCGCCTGATAAATGGTTATTTCCACAAGTTCGCACTACAGGTCATCCCTATTTTGACTTAGAAAGAAATGAATGTTTCACCATCAATTATGGTGGTAATATGGGGACTTCTGGACTACGAAACAGTTTTATACGACTGATTCAATGGGACTTAGTGGGTAATTTTAAAACTTGGAATGTCGTTAACAGACAAGGTAAAAATGCTTTTATTACTGCAACCTCTCATTCGCTAGGCGTCACACGTCATCATATTTTGATTTTTGAAACAGCTGCTCGTGTCGAAAATATGCGCATTCTTGGCTCTAAAAAAGTAACACCACAAAACCACCATACGCCAGTTTGGATCATTCGCAAAGCAGATTTGCAATCCAATAATTCACAAGTAGTCGCTGATTATATTGAATTAAACTTTGATACGTCGGATATCGTGTGTAATTATGATGACTATGATAATGAAATTACTTTATATGGTCAGTATTTAGGCGCAATGGATAAATCAGAGCCTCAGTTTAACCATGAAAAGTTATTATTTGGGGGGTATGTCAGCTCAGACATTGCGGGTTACCCAGTTGCACCAGTGGATGTTGGTGGACTAGTCAGAGTTCGCCTGCAAGTATTGAGTGACTCAGTTAGAGAAATTGTTTCTGATTTCCAACTAATTCGAGACCAAGCAGTCTGCTGGGATCTCAATGATCCTGCTTATCGGGGCCATTTTCAGTTTCCAGAACAATTTGACCATATTTACTGGGCTGCAATTGGCTACCGACCAGAGCATGTCGTCAAGCGAGTAGCTGATGCTTATAAAAATTATCCCAACCGCCTCTTTCGTAATGATCAATTGCCTAGTTATCCAGTTCCGTCTGCGCTTATTCATATGGATTGTCAGCAAATGGCTATATCAGACAGCTACCAATTCCCTGAAGACTGTGTGATGCGTACACCTCAGTTTATGGCCAAAAACCGTAGTTATACTCAAGATGATGGCTATATTTTTACTGCGGTTGTACGCAAATACCCATCACATGCAAACTCTAATGGCAAGGAGTTCTGGATTTTCGATGGCAAGCAGTTAGCACAAGGGCCTATTTGTATTTTAGCCAGCCCACAACTTCATTTTGCTACTACCAATCACGCTCTCTGGGTGCCTACCATTAATAAACGCCCCGTTGCCGCCTATCAAGCTGATATAGCAGGCTACTTTAAAGAAAAACTGTCATTCCATTCACGGCAGGTCCAACAAGCCATCAAACGTCATATTTTACCCCGGTTCAGTTAACATTAGTTACCACATCGTTTAGGTTGTATCTGGAAAGTAAATATATAAGCAAGGAGTTAATTAAATATCCACCACACAAGGAGATTTAGTGTGAAACGAAAAATAGTTATTTTTGTCGCCATTACCTTTATTGCTGTTATTTCAAAAGCCGCCCTCGCCTGGCTAGAAGGAGACCAAGAAACCCTAACCAATTACCAGGGCACCTTTGAATGCAAGCCAGGAATTATTTATGATCCTCACTCAATAGAAGAAGTTCAAGAAGTTGTACGACAAGCCGTTGATGAAAATAGAAAAGTTATGACAGGCAATCGTAAATTTGCCAGTCAAATTGATGCCGCCTGTACCAAAAGTGGAGAAATCCAAGTCACCTTAAAAAATATGGATAAAGTGGTTAAGTTTGATGCGGAAAATAAAACCATTACCGTACAAGCCGGCATGCGCTTTAATAAATTAAATGACTTTTTAAGGGAGCAAGCTTTAGCTGTCAACATGGTCACTGAACTAGGCACATTCACCATTGGTGGTATGTTAGGCAGTGGGACCCATGGTTCTACCCTGCATAAAAAAAGCAATATGATTGCTGACTATGTAACTGAGTTAAAAATTGTTGATGGATTAGGAGACGTTAGAGTATTAACAGGAGAATCCCTCAATGCTGCCAGAGTAAACTTAGGGGTATTGGGTATTGTTGTCGAAGTCACTATTCAGCTAGAGCCTGCTTTTAAGGTTAAAGCTGATGTTAAAGGTTATAAAAACGATAACGGCTTGGAAGATAAAGTCTTAACCATAGCCAAAGACAATTATTCAGCCAATATTGCCTGGTTTCCAGGGCTTGGGCGTTATACCGTCACGACTTATAACCCAGTACCACTGGAAACGCCAGGTAATGCCTACAATGCTCAGGCTGATGTATCTGACTTTCAGGAATATATGTATGGGTTATTGTTTAATGCCCTTCATGAGTTTCCTGGTTCCAGCTTACAATGCCTTGCGGCTAGTGTTCGCTATAATGCCAGGGCCAGCTCCTATTACCGTGATATTGACACCGGCAAAAAACTGAAAAGCCCAGTAGGCCATTCAGATCGGATGCAATACTTTCAATGTAAAAAGCCCGATCAATGCATTTGGGATCGTTTACCTATCGCTTTACAAGAAGTCACTATTCCCCTTGAACAACTTCCTAACTGGATTAAAGATGTTAAACAAATTATCGCCAAGCATTCTCGCACTTGTTTTCCATTAAATGGTATTTACTTTCGCTTTGGCAAAGCTTCCCCTAGTTATTTAGGAATGAATGCGGGTCGTGATTCAGCTTATATAAGTACTGAATACACATTACGCCAAAAAGGAGAGGCAGTGCCTAAAAATTATTTCGTTAATTTAGAAATTGAACAAATGTCACTTCGCAAATATCAAGCTAGACCGCACTGGGGTAAAAATTCCATTGCCATTTTTGAAAATATGCCTTCTCGTTATCCTAAATGGGATGAGTTTGTTGCCTTTAAACAAGAAGTTGACCCTTATAATATTTTTACTAATCCCTTCTGGGAACGTGTCAGTAACCAAGACCCGTTAATTAACTATTTAAACCCAGGCTGTAATGCCAGTGGTGAGTGTTATTGCCAAACGGATGAACATTGTCAATCCGGTGCTCGCTGTGTATCTGGCAAACATTTTGCTGATGCCAAAGTTTGTATGTAACTAATCCACTTAATAAATAGCCTGCTCATGATTGAAGGTATCCAATATGAGTGGGCAGGACAATAAACCAATTAACTAACTGTTATCAATTACTATGTTAAAAACTCTACTATTAACTTGTTTCATTGTTCTATTTTCCAACGCTGTCAGTGCCACTACATTAGAAGATATTAAACCTCACTCACCCACTAAAAAACCCTGGAGTGAACAATGGTTCTATTATTTAAATGACCCTGCTATGGGTTACTTCAAGATAAGTTTACAAACTTACATTATGCCTGATTCGCCTACTTTAAAGGAAAAGGGGTATGTGCATGTTGTATATGCCCCTAAGGAAGGCAAGATGCAAGTTTATGATTATTTTTTTGATGAAGTCATGACACAATCCAGTGGTTCTGGCTCAACAGCTTTTCATTACAGCATTCCAGGTAAAGTTGATGCCAATGATAAACAAATCACTTTAACACTACCTGACTTTAATTTTTCGATGCAATTTATCAGTAACCACAAGCATTATTGGTCTGGCCGTAATCCAGGACAAACACCTTATGGATTTATTACTGACATCCCTTTTGTCGGTGGTAAATGGTTTATTTTTACGATGGGTACATCCGTTCAATATAGCTATAGTGATAATGATGAAAGTTATGGGGGTTATGGCACTGTTTATTTAGACAAAGGCTGGTACACCAAGGAAGACTCGCCAAGTTTTATGTACATACTAGGTATCAATGATAAGCAACAATTAATGATGACTGGTGCAGCTGCTGGTAGTATCCCTATTGAACTATGGGCAGGCCGTTATCTTTCCCAACAATCTGACATCACACTATACCCTGCCATTGCCGGCCTCAGTATGAAAAGAACACTGGATGCTTGCAAGGGTGAACTACATATTGAATTTAATAAATTGACAAAAAAAATTACTGTAGATGCAAAAGCTAACATCAACGACTTTTATATTTCTAGAATGCCATCAATGCTTGTATTAGGCGGTGATCAGCCTATTATGAAATCAATGAAAGCTACACTAGATGTGAATGTTTATGAATTTGGTCAACTTACTGAGCAGGTTAATTTTCCACAAGGCGTATTAGAATTTGGTGGTAATGTATTTTGTGATGACATCCTCTCCGAACCAAATCCTCAATAAAAAACTATACAATGCAGTTTCAGGATAAAAGCCGTATAAACTAATCGTTAAGAAGCGCCTTCGCCCAAGGTGCTTCTTCAAAGTGATAGTTATGACAAAGCAAGCAATTTTCACCTACCCTTTCTTCTTTATGGCAACTGACACAAGGCTGTTTAGTTACTGGTGAAAATAGCCAACTTGATGACACTTGTTGTTCTTCAGTTTCATTAATTTCTGCTTCACTATCACTCGACTGTTGTTGTGTTACTGTTGTATTAGCTGCTGAACGGGTATGACAGTTTAAGCATACGGTTTCTGGCTGACCTACCAAGTGGGGTTGGTGCTTAAATTTAAAGGTGGGCATCGGTGGTTTTGGTTGATACTGCCATACAATTTTATTATCTTGTATTTGGTGGCACAGTAAACACCCTGTATTGGCATCTTCTGAAGATAATTCACCTTTTTCCAGTTGTTTTTCAATACGTTTAATTTCACTGATTCGTGCATGGTGATTAACAGATACAACCACAGAACCTTTTCGGGTTAATTGCCAATTGCCCATTGCTCCCCACTGCTGGTCAGGTTTAAGGGCTTTTCGCGGTGATTTTTTTGGCTTATCTGTTGGGCTAGCTTGTTCTTTTAATAGGCTTGGAAACCACTGTTCTTGTAAATTAGTCAGCAATGGCATTAATGCTTTGCAATCATGCAACAACAGACGTACAGCATCAGCCTCCTTAAATAATCCCTCTGCCATCAGCTTACCTTGCACCTTCAGTAATTTAGCTTCCTGTAAATTATCTTGCAAAATATCCTGAACGAGTTGTTTATAGCCCTTTGCAAGTTGCTGCTGATAAGCCTGAGTTGCCTTTTTTGACTTGTCCGCAGGCTTGTCAGGTACACCATACTCTGCCAGTAATGCTGCCATTGCAGCAGAAAGCCTTTTATTACCACGCTGCTTGGGCCACTCACCAATATCAGGCGTTTTTTGGGCTACACGGGGTAAGGCCAGTAATACGACTGGCTCTTCAATGGTTTCCTCATGGCAGCTTAAACATTGTTGATCAAAATTTGGAAACACTGGCTCTGGCTTCTCACCATGACACTGCTGACATTGAAACAGTTTTCCTTGCTCCGAGAATACACCCTGATGGCGATCATGATTAAACTGAATACCTGTATCTCGGGCCAGAGAAAAGTCACTATGCTGCTTAGCAAAGCCCTTCTGAGACTTTAAATGACAACTGTCGCATTCTGTATCCGACAGTTTTATTAGTTCTCCAGCAGTCCCTTGGTGCTCAGTATGGCAGTTAAAACACCCCAGTGGTTTACGACTGGTTAATTCAGTTAAATGCTGATCAGCCTGCTGTTGTTCAATATTTTTAGGTAATAAAGTACGAATAGCTTGCTCATCTAACCCATGGGCCACTACACCCTTTTGGTGCTTGTGTTGATGACAGCTCATACAGCCTTGGCTTTGTTGAGCCAAGGTCAGGGGTTGCATGGTGTGCCATAGCCAGGACATAACAGGGTCATTTGCTCTAACATGACAACTGATACACTGATCCTGTTGACTACCATGTTGACTACTCAGTGCACCAGGAAACAGCAATTGCTGGCGCCAAGGGGTATGAGTCAAGATGATAAACAACCCCAATAACACAACCAAAAAAAGCACAAATGCCAGACGACTACGTTTTAACCGCGTAATGGCTCCTTCTTGGCTGGGCCTAACATAACGGCTTTGCCGGTGGGCTAACGGTTGAATACGCTCTCCTTTCATATCAACCTAAACCCCAGAAAAGCTATGAATCACCATTACGTGAGCCAAAACAAAAATAAATAATGCGTAAGCAAGAGGTATATGTAGAAACAGCCATCGCCGTAATAACCCCTGAATGGCGTACTGTTTATCCAGCTCAATTTTACGAAACACCAATATTCTTAGCTCCGTTACTACAGGTAACTCATCTTCCACCAGATAGCGCTGTAGCCCTTCAAACTTCAAAGCCCAGCGGCTACGCACCTGACCACTATTAAACACATGGGGCCAAAAATTGGCTGCCCCCAGCAAAAAACTTTGTAAGTTACGGTTGTAAAATTTTACTAAGGTATCCGTGTGGTGCTCGGCCGCCGCCTGTAAAGCCAGATCTTCAGCCTGCTGGCGCAACTGTTGATAATACTCTGGCATTTTTTCATACAATAACCGTTCCCCCAGCCATGTCATCCGTGGAGGCATAGTGCGGGATAAATAAAGACCCACCATGCCAGACCCCACTTCCAATAAAAAAACAGTCGCAATCAATTGATTAAACAGCCCCTTGGGCCAACTAAAATCAATATGAATAAAAAATAAGGCTACGCCATATAGCCCAAATAAAATATGCAGCCGCAGCCAATAACGCACCCCCCCAAAATTCAGAAATAACAACTTTTTGCGCCAGTGATAGCTAACCAGCAATCCCATTACGGCCAGTAGTCCCCAGCCCGTACAGTAGACCTCACTGGGCATGGATAAATTAGACAAGCTAAGTAAAATCAGCGTACTTGCCAGCAATAATCCCAGCACCAATAAATAAACCAGCCGACGCCTTACAACATATGAGTTCATTTTTTATTGCCTGTCATGCCAGCCAATCTCTAATTTTTTCTACTTGATGAATGTCAACTCGTCTCAATGCATCATGAGGACAAGCTAGCTCACAAGCTGGCCTATTTAGCTGCCCAGTACACATATCACACTTGGTGGCCTTTAACTGCGGCACCAATTTCCCTTGGTGGTCATTGGCATGAACCGGCTTACCATGCTCATCCACTATTTTTACCATCTGAATATTGTCAAATGGGCAGTTATCAGCGCAGGTGCTACAACCTACACAAATATCGTCGTTTATTACTACAGTGCCTGCATTATTCATATAGATGGCACCGGTAGGACAGCCATCTAAACACAGCGGATCACTACATTGCATACAGGCATTAGCTACCATAAAACCACCATGCTGATGGCCATGACGAATAAACCGCGGGTTTTGGTCATGCACTGAAGCACAAGCTCTCACACAGTCATCACAGCCAGTACACCGATCAAGGTTAATCAGCATGGTTTGAGTACCATAGATAAAGCGCTGATCAATAAAAAACTCCAGTAAGTCTGATGCTTCATGAACTAACAGCTCATGCTGTTGGCTGGGAGGTAATGCTGCTGGTTGAGGGGCTTCAGGAGGAGTAGATGCTTTATTGGCTGCTAATACTTTTTCCAGTTCTCTGGCAGGAATTCTAATAATATCGGTATAACCGACAGCCCGAATAGTACAGCTATAACGAGGTAAATGCGCTTCTGACAGTTCACTCACCTGCTGGCTACGCAGCTGTATACCTCCCAATACCTCTTGAAACCCGTAACTATCGCCTTGCCGAAGGTAATCCAATGCCCTTTCACTATGCCCATAAGCCTTACTTTTTCGAGCATAGCCTGCCCGGATAAAAATGACGGCATTGGCATAATCGCCTTCTTTAATAATTAACGGTTCCGACTGCTCTATTCGGCTTTTACGTTGATCAGAGTTTTGATCAGAAACCGATTTCCAATCCATCGCACCATAGCTATCCAACTCAGCAACCGTCGCCAAGTGCTCCAGCTGGGACTTATTTAACCCCAATAAAATCGGTTGCTGTTGCAATAATGCGGGTAGCCGATGGCGTCGATACTGCTCATCTAAAAACTGGCGAAACCCTCGATCAAATCGGGCTAGTTGCCTGACTCCTTGCCAACGGATTTCCAGCAGAATCGCTTGCTCACTGGTGACCACAATAGTTCGATAATGAGGGCTGTGCTGTAAGGCAGCAACCGCACCAAATAACTCACCTGTCTCTAATAACTTAGGTTCTGGGGTACCTGGCTGATGTGCTTCAGTTAAGTCAGGGATCCGTAAATAACTATCGCGCCCTTGGGCGACAGTCACCTGCTGAGCAGCATCATAGCGACGGGTATCACGGCGCTCGACCCACTGACTAGGTAATAAATTTTGCTTGAGCCGCTGATACCAGGGGTGCTGCTCAGGGCGCTGCCGAAATAGTGCTTTTTCTTTGACTTGTAGGGCACAGGCTTGCCCCGCTAATAACAGATAAGCATTGCCTGCATGCTCACTCTGTCGTACCACGACTGCCGTTTTTTCCATTGTTCGGATGGTGGCATGATGTAGCAAGATGGATAACAAAGGTTGGAGTTCTTTTTGAGCAAGCTGATGTGCTGCTTCTGTCGTATCTTTTCCTAAAAAAGCTGCTAGCCATTCATTTGCAGAGTCATTTTTTACCCAGTGGCTTACAAGCTGGATATCCTGCCACAAGCTATTCAAGCTATGAATCAGCTCTGTGACTGCCTGAAGTTGTAACGGCAGCTGTACCCTGGGAAGCCGACCTAACTTAATCAGATTTCTTTGATAACGCCCCTGCAGCTTACGCAATCGCTGCTGCAGGTGGTGAGACACCATGGTACGGAATGGCTCAAATACCAATAAAGTTGCATCAAGTTGCCAGGTGCTGTGGGATTGAGAAATAGTCAGGTCTTCAGCCATTGCTGGATCAATCATTAATCTATGGTCTACAGGTGCTTGCCTCAAGCACCTGTAGACCATAATGACATTAGTTTTTGTAGGTATTCGCTGCAGGTAATAATGAATCAACTGCTGAAGAGCTGATTCCCTGCGCATACTTATTCGCAAAGGCTTTGGCTGCCTGGGCAGCTTGTCCAGCATTGGTTGCTGATAACACCTTCGCTACCATTGGATCACCCAACTTTGTTTGAATCTGTTTAAGTCGATTACGGGTTTGTTGTAATTTTTCTTTTTGCACCTGAGCATATTTGCCTGTTGCACCCTGAGTCATTTTTAGCAGCAGTTCATACTGAACCATTTGCCCCATAACATAGAGCAGTCGTTGCCGGGATTTAGACACAGGCGGGTTATGGCTACCCAAACTAAAGTTATGGCGAATTTGCTCACCTTGCGACCAACTGAGTAGCTCAAATGTTAACTTAGAGGGATGGCCACCTTGGTTAATCAGTTTTTGATTAGGGACCAAATGACAGCTCAAACAATTTTTTGCCAGTCGATAAGCATGACCAGGCCGAACCATTCCAGCTCGATCTGCAGCAGCTAAGCGCTTCTGGCGTTGAGCAGGTGCTTCTTGCTCTTTTTTGTTTACTTTTTTACCCGTTGCATCTCGATAAGTGCCGTGGGTTTCAAGCCAGTTTTTGGCGGGGTTATGACAGGATTCACAGGAGACTGTTGCTAGCTCACCATGAAGTTTAGCGCCTCTCGTGAAGTGACATTGCGAACAAAGTGCTGAACTACTTTCTGGGTCAGACACCCCCATTTTCTCCGCAATTTCCTCACTATCAAATTCCTCATCAAGAAACCCTATATTATGAGGTGAATCTTCCCACACTCTGTATTGTGGCTTATGACATTTTTGACATTTAGCGGGCCCTACCACTGATGAAGGCTGCCAATCAGACAATAAGTCGGCTGCTTGACTGGTTGCAGCAGCAACCCCAAAAATAAAACACCAGACCCATGCTTTCACTTCCAAACTCCTACTACCAAGCACTTTTTATATAATCCTAGTTAATTCTGTAATGATTGCGCGATTGTCAGACATTTAGTACTAAACGGTTACTTTTTGGATAACAGACACAAGGTAAACAGTAACGAGATGTATCAAAATGATTGGCCTGCTTTTGATTGAGAAACTCTGGGTCTTTGAGATAACCGACTTCTCCTTCAAGAATCTCAGTCATACAAGAACCACAGGAGCCTTTGCGACAGCTGCTGTTGATACTGACTCCCTCCTCTTCTGACAAGGTGAGCAACCAACGATCTTCACCTTGAAGCCACTCCGAACGCCGACCAGAAGATGAAAACACCACCTCAGCAAGCTCTGGTGCATCTAAAAGGGGTGTTTGGTGGGTAACTGTGGCACTAAAGCATTCATCATGAAACTGGCTGCTATCAATATCATTAGCCGCCAACTCTTGCTGGAGCTTAGTCATAAACGCTTCAGGCCCACAGAAATAGTACTGGCATTGCCAGGGCTGAATAGAAAGCTCTGCTAACATATCCAGACATGTTTGGCCATTTAGCCGGCCACTAAGCTGGTAATCAATTTCAGGCCAGTCCAAAGCAGAACGAGGATGGCTATAGCTAACATAGAGGTGCAGCCCCTGATATTGCGTTTGCAACGCTTCGAACTCGTCTTTAGCGGCATGGTGGGAGCCATTTCTTACACAGTAAAAAACGACGACAGGTGGTGGAAATGGTTGGTTAACTAGTACCTTGAGCATACTGAGTACAGGGGTATAGCCAACTCCTGCCACTAAAAATACCAATGGCTCTATAGTACTTTCTGGTAATACAAAGCTGCCTTGAGGCTCTCGAATTTCAACAACAGCCCCTTCATAGACTTCTTCATGAAGATAGCCAGAAACCTTGCCTGCCGGGTGATTCGTCTTAGCAGGCGCATCTGCTCGTTTCACACTAATCCGGTAGTAGTCCGGATTATACGATTCAGACAATGAGTAACAGCGGGTATATACCCTTGACCCAATGGGTAACCTGACCGTCACATGCTGGCCAGCTGCAAAAGGTGACAATGGCAACCCATCACGGGGCCGCAAATAAAATGAGATAATATCGCTTACTGGGTTTTCGACCACCCGTTTAGTGACAACAAAATCTCGAAACCCCTGCCAATGACTCTGCTTGACTAATTGGCTGGACACTTGCTGACAGCGCTGTTGCCAGTTATTGGCTGCCAGCCCCCGTTGCGCGTATTGAGCTTGGAATTGCAACCACTCGCTATAGACTAACCAGGCAATATAACTACATACCAACAACGTGAGTATTAATACAATTAACCACTTCATTTGAACGATTAACTACTTCCTTTATGCGTTATTTTTAAAAATTGACTTGCAACCCTACCCGTATCCCATTGGCATCATCTCGACGCTTTTGTGCAGAATGAAACATATCCACCTGCACGAGGGTTCGATTGCCAATTGGCTGCTGGTATCGCATCCCTACCGCCATTGCGCTTTGTTCTTGAGTTAAATGGCTATAACGACCACCCAGTTCTAGAGTCAGTTGACGTTGCTTAGCGAGTTGCCATTGATAGCCCATAGCAAACCCTGAGGCTTTATTCGCAGTGGGATCAAGTGCGGCACCATAGTTACCAATTCCTGCGCCAGCAAATAAAATCCCCATTGAAGCCAAAGGCCCACCATTGCCTCGATCACGAGCCAATGACACATAATTTTTTTCACTGTGAAATAAGTTTACATATGCCAGATCATGGGTTGCTGCAGGGGTCAGAGAAAGCTCAGCAGATAACAAATAACCATCTCGTCGGGTAGTTTCTATTTGGCTTCCTGACTCAGGTAAGTCAGATGCATCTGAAAAATTAAAGCGAAAAGTTGTATTCAGGTGGCCAAATCGTTGGGTGCTGCCCAGACCAAGCCAATAGCCATCATGGCTGTCATCTGACTCGCGGTAAGCAAGGTCAACTTCCATCGTAGTGGAATAGGTATCCCAGGCAGAAAATAAGCCATATATTTTCGTACCACCAATGGGCTCTTGATTGAAGTCATTAATACTGCCCCAGCCATAGAACCCGGTTAGGCGAAAATTCGTTACTAAATTACCTAAAAATAAAGTGTTTTTGGTAACTCCAACCCCATCCAAAGTATCATTGATTAAAATACCATTTTGAATATTCAATGGCTGGCGGCCAATGGCAAAGCCAATATCAGCAGCCTGGTAACCTTTTTCTGACAGCACAGGAAATATTTCGCCAATATCTCCTTCAAAAAAAGCAACACTGACATCGGTATCAAAGTCACCATCCCAGCCTTCATTTTCGTTTGGCTTAAAGGTATAGCCAGCATACTGTCTGCCATCACGATCGAGCGGCCTAAAGCCAACTAATATTCGCTCCGTGCCAGTCAATCGTAGGTTAAAAAACAGATCCAATCGATTAGCCCACTCCGCCTGGTCAGTTTCGCCATTATCAAAATACTGCAACGCCGATTGATAGCGACCAAATACCCATAAACTGGGTCGCCACACAGCACCCGTAGGCAGTTCCCAGCCTTTTGATAATGTTGCTGGGGCTAAAAATGGCTCATTTAACTCTAATAAAGGGGCTGGTCGCTCAGGCAAAATGGCCAACCCACCCGCTGTGCGCGCTGAATCATTTTCTTCATTGGTTGTATCAGCAGCCAAAGCCAGCTCAGCTGCCCCACTCAAAACCAGCCCCACAGTTAGTACAGCTACTTTAGTCATTTTGCTGCCCCCCTTGCACGTTACTCCTGCCTTGCTGGTAATAAGCTGGGGTATAAAGATGGTTTTCAGGCAATGCCATACGCTTCGCTACATTCTGTTGCTTACCTTTACGGCTAAGATCAATCTGCTGCTGCCAAAGTAATAATTTGCCAGCTACCAATTGTTTGACCACTTGCTCAGTTGTCATTTGATAGTCAAAGCCTACGTCAGCAATCGTATGTACTAAGTTAACCGGCACCATTTGAGCGTATAAATTAACCTCCACGGTATAACGCTGGCCTGGTTTGATTTTGTTTTTAGGTATCTGATATTCCACCCAACGTCGACCGTTAGGAGGCAAGCTGCGCTTATGAATACGCGCACCTTGGGGGCGACCTTGCAACGTAGTAGGTGAAGTGGCCGGGCGTAAAAATGGCAAGGCCGTTTGCGAGTGATTAATCGGTATAATGGCTTCTCGCTCACTACCCCGTAAGTTTCTGGTTAAGAATCGAGCTTGCAAGTTATGCAGTTGATCATCAAGCGGGAGCTTGCCATCGTGCACATACAAGGAGTGCTGATCTCGTACATCGCCATTAGGGTCTAGATCACCTGACTCAAACACGACCTGACCAGCAGCATCCTGGACTTTCACGTTGAGGTAAACCAGCCGTTCACCGATAAAGCCAGTCGGCACCATATGGCCATCTGTGCCATTCACTAGCTCAACTTTCACAATCGGATCACCCAGCCAGCCACGACTGACTTCAGCAGCACCTAACTGATAGCCATTTTGTAATACAGTCAGCCGCTTTTCGTGAGCTTCGGACAACAACTGTAAATTAGGTTGAATCACCTCCTGCCAGGCAGTAATCCGATCTTTACTCTTCGACCAGACTTTGGGAAAACGGTAACCAGCAGGTATTGCCTTTTCAAATGCTGGTGTGCCCCAGCCATCAGCCAGATTAAACTTGCTCCAGATATCAATGCCAGTTAAGCAAGTCTTTTTACGCTTTTGGCTTTTTTTCCGCTGCTTTTCAGTGCCGTCATGACAGCCTTTTAAATATTTACGAAAGCGTTTACGGATAAAACGATCAGCCGTCGGGTTATGAGGGAAAATACCAGGATGAATAACAGAATAATCTGGACCGATAAAACTGTGGTCAGTTAAGCGCCGAGTGGGAGAATGGTAAGTAGAGCCATGGGCTTTCTCAAAAGTAGCCGCTGGGCCTTGTTCATAGCCAGAAACTACTCCTGGCTCTTTACCCATATGACAATCCTGACAGCTAATGCCTTTTTTCGCAGCAGGAGAAGCACGATATTCAGAATAAGCTTCTTCCAGACGCAGTTGGGTCATTGAGTTAACATCGTGACAAGTACCACAAAATTGAGGTTTTACTAAATCAAAGAAAGGCTCAATTTTGCCATGAACTTCAATACCTGGTGCCTGAAATTCAGTGGTTAATCCAACCTCTGGATCTTTTAATAGTTTTTCAAAGCCTTTATTTTCTGAAACTCTTGGCCCACTAATCGGTTTAGTTAAATCACCTTCAGCCAGATTAATTCTGCCACTGAATTTACCATAAGCCTGATTGACTCTGTGACAAGCAACACAGGTAACACCTTCCCGAGAAATAGGGTGTCGGTATTTATTTTCAATAAAAATTGGCTCTTCCATTGCCATTCCTACCGGTGTATGACAACGAATACAAAAATCACCTGTAGTACCATTAGTTAACTTAACCGTTGTGGCATGCATCGCATTAAAAATGGGACTTAATTGTGCATAGGCATGGGGAGATACAGACCACTCACGGTATTGTTTGGGGTGACAAGCACCACACTCTTTTGCTGAGACAAAACGTTTTTCCCCATTAAATAACGTTTGATGAGCTCGGTTAGCCTCAGATAGCCGTTTTTCTTCTTGTGTTAGTCGGGCAGCATTAGCAGCTTCCTGCCCCAAAAACAGGAGACAGCACAGGAAACTTATCCATCTTGTCATTATCTAACTACTCTCCACATCGTGTTAATTACTGGCTATATCTTAACTATTTAGTGCTTTTGCCTTTGATAGTTTTTGCTATTAATAGTTATCGCTATTAAAGGCAATGGCTTTTGAAAGCCATTCACCACATGTCAGCATTTATAAATAATTCTTTAATAACTAATTCATAGTCTATTTTTTGCTATACGTGTATCTAAACTCACTCTTTGAGTTTGAAAAAGTACCCACTTCAAAAAAGACTATTTTCTCTCATCCTAAAAGCTGGAAAAAACCAGCAAACTGGGGGAGAGTTAACAAAACGAGTAAAAGGTTAATTTCTATCGCGCAGTAATAATTTTTTGATAGATAACGTGGATGAATAATAGTGCAGCAGGTTAAAGACAGATCTAATCCTGTTGAAGATGGCTGTAACCATGACTTGACGATTCCTTTTCTATTTTATTTCATCAATATGACGATCTTAAATGCATTCTCCTCTAAAGCAAAAGGCATACCATTATCTCAAAAACACATAAAACACTGGACACTAATTGCAAGCCTAATTAAACAAAACAATAAAATGTAAATTTATTTGACAAGCATCTTCTTTATTTCACACTTATTACACATTTTTTGTCGATAATTTTTCTAAACTTAGAGTCATAGTAAGGGCTTTTTATTTTTGAAGCTCGTCAGGCACCGTTACTTTAGGAACAGGTCCTGGTTTTTGCCCTTGGCCATTACGGTATTGTTTTAACTGATAGACATAAGCCAATACCTGTGCAACAGCCATATACAGTGCTGTAGGTATTTGCTGATTAATTTTGGTGTTGTAATAAATAGCACGAGATAAAGGTGGTGCTTCTAACATAACCACTTCATGTTCTTTAGCAATTTCTCTGATTTTGAGAGCCACTTCATCAACACCTTTGGCAATGAGGTAAGGTGCATCAGCTTGCTCTGGATCATATTTAAGAGCAACAGAAAAATGAGTCGGGTTAGTAATAACCACATCTGCTTTTGGTACTTCTGCCATCATTCGTTGTTGCGCTAAATCACGTTGCAACTGTCGAATACGGCTTTTAACTTCTGGCTTACCCTCAGTATCTTTAAACTCGTCTTTTACCTCCTGTTTAGTCATTTTCAATTTTCGCTGATGCTCCCAAACCTGAAATGGCACATCAATCAGGGCAATCAAAATCAAGCTAGAGCAAATCGCTAAACTGGCCCAACCTAAAATCCAACTACCATGCACAATGGCCTGCATGATGTTTTCTTTACCTAACGCTAATAAGTCATCTTGCCTAACAAACAATACCAATAATACAAACGCTGTCACTACCAACACTTTGGCAATCGCCTTAATTAGTTCTACCAGTGACTTCAAAGAAAACATCCGTTTAAGCCCACTCAACGGATCAATTCTGTTTAATTTAGGTAGTAACGATTTACCACTACATATCCACCCGCCCACCAAAATCGGAGACGCTAACCCAGCTAATAATAAAGTGATAAATAAGGGTAATAAGGCAAAGGTCACAGCTGAAATGGATTCAGCTAAATACTGAAACATCCGTGTGGTGTCAAAAGCGATCTCTCTTTCAAAGGCAAAGTTTAACCGCATAATACCAGCCAGTTTAGTTGCCAAAAAATGGCCTGAAAGAAACAGACTGGATACGCCCAGCATCAACAGTGCCATAGTTGATAGCTCTTTAGAGCGAGCAACTTGCCCTTCTTTCCGAGCATCTTGCAAGCGCTTCTGGGTCGGCTGTTCCGTTTTTTCCTGACTGTTGTCTTTGTCCTCAGCCATACCCTCACACCTTTCGAGGCCGTCGCAAGATTACTGCGACTGCAAATACTACAGCTTGAAAAAAATACGTTAAAAGCTGGTTCTCAAAAAATTGTTAGCCAAAATTATGGCTGTATTAGACTTCTAAGCATAAACAATGCCGCTTCAGTAAAACGGCTGTATTGTGCCAACAAACCGCTACTCACCCCTACCCAGGTTACAAATAAACCAAAAATCATTGAGATAGGAAAACCTAATGCAAACACATTCAATTGGGGAGCCGCTTTGGTCATCACTCCAAAGGCAATATTTACAATCAACATGGCAATCACTACGGGTAACGCAATAAGCAAAGCACTAGCAAAAATCCAGCTAAACCACATCACTAACTCAATAAAATGATGGAATGGAACAAACTGGCCAATAGGAATTGTACGAAAACTTTCTACTAGTACTTCAAACACCACATGATGTCCATTCATCGCTAAAAATAATAATGAACAAAGGATTAAAAAAAACTGGCCTACAGCCGCTACATTCACACCATTGGCAGGGTCATTAAGGGAAGCAAATCCAAGCCCCATTTGCATCGAAATCATCTGCCCGGCAACCGCAAATAAGTGAAAAAACACCTGTAATGCAAATCCCATCAATAAGCCAATTAATACCTGCTGAGCAATAATAACCATGCTTAGTATTGAAATTAGGTCAACTTTCGGGCCAGTAGGAATAATCGGCGCAATTAATAATGTCACCAAAATAGCAAAGAATGCGCGAACCCGCATAGGAACCAGCTGGGTACCGAAAATCGGCATCACCATTAAAATACCTGCTACTCGAAATAATGGCCACAATATTTGTGCCAGCAATAACTGGATGTCTTCTAGTTGATAATGAATCAAACTAAACCTATACCCTTCTCGAATGACTTTTATACCCCTAGGGCACAAGGGGTTTGTTGTCGTCGCTGACCACCAAGGATGGTGGGAATGCAGTTTATGCAGGCGCATTAAACTCTCTTCACCCCAATCATTTATAAAAAGGGCTTCATCGCTTGACGGCCTCCCCTAAAAGCCATTCGCTTTGGCTATAATAATCAGCCAATTAGATTGGGAATTTCAAACAAAAGATTTTCGAAAAACTCCTGTAGTTTTCTTAATAACCAAGGCCCTGTGAACAAAACCGCCAGTAAAGTCACTAATAACCGAGGCAAGAAGCTTAAAGTTTGTTCGTTAATTTGAGTAGCTGCTTGAAATACGCTCACCACCAACCCCACGATTAAACTGGGAGTAATAATCACTGCTACCATTTGAACAATGATAAAAAGTGCTTCGCGAAAAATATCATTTACAGAGGCCGGTTCCATAATAGTGACTCATTTTTCGTACCCTACGATAGTTAAATACTCGCACCAAAACTGGCTGCTAATGTACCCATTATCATTGCCCAACCATCTACCATCACAAACAACATAATTTTAAAGGGTAGTGAAACAATCAATGGCGACAGCATCATCATTCCCATCGCCATTAATACACTGGCCACCACTAAGTCGATCATTAAAAAAGGGATAAACAACAAAAAGCCAATTTGAAAAGCTGTTTTTAATTCACTGGTCACAAACGCCGGTACTAAGATGGAAAAAGGCACATCCTGAGGGGTATTAAAGTGCTTCTCATCAGCAATGCGAATAAATAAATCTAAATCTGACTCACGGGTTTGTGCCAACATAAAAGCATGAAAAGGCTCACTGGCTTTATGCAATGCATCTGCAGACGTCAATTGTTCATTCAAGTACGGCTGTAAACCTACTTTATTCGCTTCCTGCAAAACCGGCGTCATAATAAAAAACGTCAAAAACAGTGCTAACCCAACCATTATCTGGTTTGAAGGCGTTTGCTGTAACCCCAGTGCCTGGCGTAAAATGGCTAGCACGACAATAATGCGAGTAAAGGAAGTCATCATCATCACAATAGCTGGTAACAGCGTTAATGCGGTCATGATGGCTAAAATTTGGATAGTCACCGTATATTCCTGTTGACCATCCGGCAACGTGGTTACCTTCAGCGCAGGAATCCCCAAATCCACCGCTGTTGCAGGTTGGCAAATAAATAAACCAGCGCCTACAAGCCATAGCCAAGGATTGCACTTATCAGGTAACCACTGCTTCATGATGATTTTTGCTTTAATAGTTTTGCTAATGTACTGGAAAAGTCTGCTCCTGCTGCCGGAATGGAGCTAGCATCAATAACAGGCTCAGAAAACACATGCAGCATATTGATTCGCCCAGGTGAAGCACCGAGTAATACTTGCTGCTCACCCACCTGAACTAACAACACTCGATCCCGCGGCCCTAATGCCAAGCTTGCCACCACTCGCATTGATGACTGGGACATAGGCTGAAAATGCTGCATTTTTTTCACTAACCAAGCCAAGCCTGCAATAGCCGCAATGACTAAAAGTAACGATAATGCTACCTGAACAAGTGCTGAAATACCTAAGCCATCATCAGGTTTGGTATTTTCTGCAGCCCACCCCCATTGGCAAAAAAAACTACCCAAAGAAATAACTGCAAATTTACCGAAGTTTTTTAATACGCTCTGTTGGACTAATAACATCAGTTAACCGAATACCAAATTTTTCATTGACCACAACCACTTCGCCATGCGCAATCAGGGTACCATTGACTTTTACATCTAACGGTTCCCCCGCCAGGCGATCCAATTCAATTACTGATCCCTGGTTTAACTGCAACAGATTACGTATAGTAATTTCTGTGCCGCCCACTTCCATTGTGATAATAACCGGAATATCTAAGATAACATCTAAACTGGGTCCTTCGTCACCTTCGCCAAAGCTTTCAACCCCAGCAAATTCATCCATTACCATTGGCTGCGAATCATCACCACCATCAGCCTGGCTCATTAACTCATCAATATCAGCCTGGTCTCCATCTCCCGACTCTTCGAGGGCTGCTGCCCACTCTGCGGCCAGATCTGCATCATCCTGGTTAGTGCTTAGCTCATCAGCCAAATCCTCTGGACTAGCTTCACCTTCAGTGGTTTCATTCGGCTCTTCGGAATCTGCCATAGTATTCTGCTGTGCCTCCTTACCTACCCGTCGTTATTTAGGTCTGGAAATTGATGAAATAATCTGAAACGCTAAGTTTTCTTTGAATATCCCCAATCGTGTTTTAAAAATAGGAATTTGGTTCGCTGTTAGCACAATATAAGGAGGCAATTCAGCTGGGATTATATCTCCTTCCTCCAAATTTAAAATATCCCTCAGATTGAGTTCTTGTTTCATGATGGTGGCACTCATCTCAACATTAATATCCAACACTTCCCGCCTAAGTGAGCGCACCCAACGTTCATCTCGATCATCTACATCACTTTGCACCCCGGCATCAAGGACTTCTCGAATAGGCTCAATCATCGAATAGGGAATGGTAATATGCATATCTCCCCCTCCACCTTCCAACTCAATATGGAAGGTACTGACCACCACTACCTCACTGGGGCTGACAATATTCGCTAAAGCAGGGTTAACTTCCGAATTGATATATTCAAACAACACTTTCATAACGGGGTTCCAGGCCTCTTTTAAATCCACAAAGACCTGGTTAAGCACCATTTGAACCACCCGGTTTTCAGTTGGCGTAAATTCACGACCCTCAATTTTGGCATGTAATCCCTCACCGCCAAAAAAGTTATCCACCAATTTATAAACCAACTTGGCATCCAGAATAAACAATGCCGTACCACGCAACGGTTTTATTTTGACTAAATTTAAGCTGGTAGGCACATATAGGGTATGAACGTATTCACCAAACTTCATGACTTGCACCCCACCCACAGCAACATCTGCCGTACGCCTTAGCATATTAAACATGCTAATACGGGTATAACGGGCAAACCGTTCATTAATCATTTCCAGGGTGGGCATTCTGCCACGTACAATCCTATCCTGACTGGTCAGGTCATAGGATGCCACCCCATCCGGACTCTCATCACCCTCGGTTTCAACAGCGCCGTCATCAACACCACCTAAGAGGGCATCAATCTCGTCTTGTGACAGTAAGTCTTGCATAGTACACCACTCACCGCATAATCACTGATTTAAGTCGCCACTGCTATTTAAGCACTCTATTGCATTACAAAATTGGTAAATAGCACTTGTTCAATTCCAGGCTTACCAATTTCCTTTTCCAACACTTCCTGGATTGACTTGGTTATTGACTCTCGTAGTTTTTCTTTGCCCTCTTCTGTTTGCAAAGATTGGTACTCAAAACCACCGATTAATAACACCAAATTATTGCGAATTAACGGCATATGCTTTTTCAAGCCTTCCAGGGCTTCAGCATCACGTCCCATTACGGTTAAATTCACCTGCAAAAATCGCTGTCTTCCTGACACATTAAAATCAATCACAAATGGTGGATCCAAAGACTGATAAACCGCAGGCTGTTTAACAGGCTCTGTCGGTTGCTCTGTTTCAGTACTTTCCTCATCCCCTCCCATCATCAAAAAGATGGTTACACCTATTGAAATCCCTATCAATAATAAAGCAATAACAATAAACACTATTAGCTTTTTGTTACCACCCGCTTCTTTTTCTTCTTCCTGAGCCTGTTCCTGCTCTTTATTGTCAGCCATTCCTTTACCCGTCAATAATTCAACATTTCTCGCGGTTGATCGTCACATGTCACTGTCATCCATACAAAAAACATGCCACTGAATCGATTAAGGTTCTTTATCCAAATATATTAAAAAAGCTAACTCCCTTACTTTGACAACGTTCATTGGATCTGCTTAAAAAATTATAGAGATAAAAAGGCAGGCTATACCAGTCAATTGGCAATTAAACAGGAAAATCCAACATAGAATTATTAGAGGTGCCCTTAACAACGGCTGGTCTTGACCAACCGTTTAACCAGATAAGGTAATCAGATAAGCTTAATGCTCGTATCGGGTGAGAAACAGGTGAAATACATCTTCGACTTTTTTTCGCGAAGTGGCCACGTCAGAAGGCGTAATATTTAATGCTTCACGCAGCCAAACACCATCAATAGCGGCAGCAATTACTTCAGCCATATGTTGTGCTTGTGAGCGGGGAAATGCTTTGTTTAATTCAAAGGTTAGGTTACTGACTAAACGTTTAGCATTTACATTTTGTAAGCGGCGTAGCTCAGGCTTATGCATAGCTTCTGCCCAAAAAGCCAACCAGGCTTTGCGAGCAGCTGATGTCATTTGGGTGTGATCAAAATTCCCATCAATTATTGCGTGCACTCGTGCTTTAAAGTCTTCTTGTGGAATGGTTGATAGCCTGGCTTTTACACCCAATTGCAAATCTTTCAGAATTTGCCGCATGGCTGCTTCCAATAAGCCATCTTTACCAGAAAAGTAATGATTGATAATGCCTGCAGATACCTGAGCCTGTTTACTGATCCGTTGGGTAGTAGTTTCTGAAAGCCCCCACTCATCGATGCAATTTAATACTGCCTCAATTAATTGTTTGCGCCGTATCGGCCCCATTCCAAGCTTTGGCATACAGTTAGTTCCTATTCATCCCGCGAAAAAATCTTTTTGCTGAGCTATTCGAGTCGCTTTTTGTCAATGGCTTGTTAATTACTGTTAATTGTTTTTTTAAAGGCCCAACTACTCTATTCAATTTAAGACTAACATAATACATGAAACCAGCCTGTCATGTTAATTACATTTTAAAAAGTCAACTGCACAATCAGGTGCTATAGTTTATTCAAGCCCGATATCGGGCTAAAACATCGGGCTAAAACCATGTGGCTTTTTTTCATTTCTCGATTACGCCTACTTTTCACTGTCAGTTTATTGTTATTGCTTACCGCATGTGAGAAAGAACCTGAAGAAAAAACTGTTTCCTCAGAACCGAAAGGTCCTATTAGCCTGGTCTATGTTGAATGGGCTAGTGAAATTGCTAGTACCCATGTAATGAAGGCTTTATTAACGTCTGTTGGTTACAACGTATCGATCAAACCAGTCACTGCTGATGAAATGTGGAAAAGTGTGGGGAGTGGTACTGCAGATGCTATGGTGGCTGCTTGGCTACCTAGTACTCATGCCCATTACCTTGAACAAAACCGTGCAGGTATTAACGACTTTGGTCCGAACCTAACGGGTACCCGAATTGGATTGGTCGTTCCTTCCAGCTTACCTATTAACTCCATCACTGAGCTTAACTCTATGGTCACTGAGTTAGAAGGTAAAATTATTGGGATTGATCCTGGGGCAGGATTAATGAAAAAAACTCGCCTAGCACTAAAAGAATATCAACTGAACTTTGAATTAATGGAAGGCAGTGGTACGACAATGACACAAGCCCTAACTGAAGCAATTAATAACAGCAAACCGATTGTTGTCACTGGCTGGACACCTCACTGGAAATTTGCAAAATTTGACCTGAAGTACTTAGCTGACCCCAAAGGTATTTATGGCAAACAAGAATTCATTCATACCATTGCCCGAAAAGGCCTACAAACAGACAAACCACAAGCGGCTGCCATTTTAAATGCTTTTGAATGGACACCAGCAGATATTGCTCAAGTCATGGTGTGGATAAATAGTGGCATGACCCCAGAAAAAAGTGCCGAACGTTGGCTAAGCGCCAATAAAGAGAAAGTTGCCAAGTGGTTACCCAAAAACTAATATGACTAAAAATAAAGCAACATATATTCACATCGCAGAGTACAGTTAACCTCAGCCAGTCGTTTTATTTTCAAGCCGTGCAAGCCGATCATCAATCTGCTTTAATTGCTGCTGCAAACCCACTGACTGATTAGTGACTTCAGCAGCCCCCCCATCGACAGCTGTAGCCTGATAAGCAGAATTACCTTTCCACCAGTCTAAACCCAGCTCCACGGCTTTATCAACAGAACAAACCACTAAACGAATTTCTAAACTCAGTAACTCGATATCAACCAGTTTTATTTTAATATCTCCAGAAATAACAATACCTTTATCAAGGATTCGTTCCAATAAATCAGCAACAGAAGTGGTTTCCGTTGCATGGCGAAGGCCTTGCTGATTTTGCAATGCCATGTATTGACTCCTTCAAATAGTTTCTTACTTACAGCAATTGACCAAGAGGCCCTAAATCCAGGTTTAAATCTTCTTCTGTTAAACCAAATACCTCACATAACCTGTCAATTTCTGCTGCTTGTTGCATCAACGCAATACCTAATTGCTCCATTTCTTCATCTGTTAAAGAGCCAGACTCCATACGACGAATAGCTTGTCTTTCGAGTAATTCATGAAGTAGCTTAACCAGGGTTAATACTAATTGCCCCAAGCCATTCTTAACTTGATCGGTATCGACATTAACGCGTTGTGCAACTGTAGCTGGTGGCTGACTGAAACAATCTTTTTTGTCAGTTAAATCAGTAGTCATTATTTCAGCAAAGTCCACTAAATAATCAGACGATACTTTAACCTGCTGCTTCATACGTTTGAGTTATCCCTACCAATTTGATATTTCATTGCTGTTTCAATTGAGCTAAGCACCATTTGCAGACTAATATGAATAAGATCAATATTTGCAACTGAAAGAGTGACTTCTCCAACGACTACTGCTCCTTTATTAAGCACCCGATCAAGAGTCTCACATAGTGTAAGACGCTCAACGTCTTCTATTAGTAACGATGTTTGATCTGCTTCCTGCTCTAGTAAGTTATCAATAGTCATTGCTTGATTTTTTTGCTTAAAAAATGATTACAATTACATACTCATAAATTATTCTTCATTCTTAACTAAAACTTGCTCATCGGTTATTGCTGTATCACTATCAAGCTCTCCATCAAATTCACTTTCGTCCTCATCATCTGACTGATTCAACAGCGCTTCAATTTCATCCAGTCGATCAAGTAATACTTGTTCTTCTTCATCAAACTGCTTTTCAGTTATGTCACCTGACTCTAATTTCCTATACAACTCTGTTAATGCCTGAGTTATTTGTTCTGATTCACTTTCCAGCTCTTCTTGGGTCAGTCGGTAAACTTCTTTAAAAATCCATTTAACACCTTTATATGGTGCTAAGAGAAGGTCATCAATTAAAAACATTGTTATTTCCTCCTCGACTATTTCACTTTGTATAAAAGGTTCAAGGCATTTGGAATATATACGCCTTACGAACCAAGATTAACTCTAAGTTAACTTGCCAATACCTTTAAATCCAGGTCAACGAAATTATGCGGTGCCCAAGGTCCAGAAAAATCGATATGGCAATCATTACTGAGTTGCGTTGCTGTATCATTAATATTCTGCTCTAACTCCTCAAGATTTGCCCGATCAACTAAACAGGCTAAATTGACAATTTCAAACTCATTACTGGGCTGTAATTTTTTAATTTTACGACAACACGGCTGCAACATCGTCTCTATGACTTTCTGGTGAGCATCTCGTTCCTGATTAAGCAGTTTTTCATACAAGCTTCCTACTGCTATTTTCTCATCTCTATTTTTAAGCTTTGCATTGTTGCTTTGTTGTTTAGACAACAATTTATCTCTTGCTTCTCTTAACTGCGGGTAATGATTAACAAAGTATTCATAAATATTACCGACTTTCCACTTAACCCGCAGCCCCATTTCTACTTTTCCACCTAATTCACTGAGAGCTGTTATAATCAAATCTTCATTACTTCCCAACAACTGTTGAATTAACTGCGTACTGCTAGTGATAACCCCAAAGCGCATTGGCAGTACTGTTTCCTTTTCAGTAAAATATTTAAGTACTTCTCGATGAGCCGCTAAATTTCGCCTTTCAGGCCTCACTTTGGGTGACAATATATCACTGACTACTGCAGCAACTTTACCACCGTTGACTATATATACAGATGCTTTGTTGATTCCTGTTAACGACAGTTGCTTCTTATCAGTAGCCGCTTTTAAAGCGTAAATATATTTAGCACTACGCAGATTACGCTTTTTCATAGCTACCTTCCTATTGTATTATACGCTTAGTAGAAGATGGCGATATTGCTTCTTCATATTGTTTGGGTTCTGACACCCTCGACCAAGGAATCACTGACCTAACTTGTCCAGACTCAGCTTTTACTTCAAGCATGGCAGAACACACCCAACACTTTACCGGGCCTTGATAGTCATCATAATTAATACCTAAATCAATACTATGACCACAGGAAGTACAATTAATTTTCATGATCAGCTGCTCCTTGCTGGCTTGCTTAAGGTGTATTTTTTTATTTTCCTAGTGAGTCAATACAAATAATGGATTTACTATTATAAGGGCGCCTATAGTAATTGCTTTTCGAAGTATAGGCATTGACCGAGAAATTACCACTCTTTTAAAGAATCAATACGTTAATAGTCAATACGCAAGCCATTATTGACCAGTGATTCTGGCTGACTAGTATTTTGTAAGTCTTTTTTCTGTAATGTATCTGTACAGCTATTCAACTGGTTGCGTAATTCAGTTAACTCATGGTCAATTCGGTTGAGGCATCTATCAATATTATCAATTCGAGACATGGCTGCCTCACGTTCCTTGAGTTTTCTCATCCGCTGTATTTCCAGTGCCCCTAGTTTAAAGTAAGAGCGATAAGACAGATGTCGCTGATCAGCTTTCCCACTCATTGTTTTGATGTCAGCCATGCCAGGCCTTGCTTTGGTCGGGCTTCCCATAACAACTCTCCTGATTAGTTTTTATCCAGCTTAATAAGTTTCACCGAGCATATCTTTCTTATTACTTCACTGATGAGTTGTTCTCTGTGTTTTATATTATTAGCCGATGTATTTGTTGTTACAACATTAAAAAGGTCATAACAAGTACGGCGAAAATTACTATTATCCCACCGAGCTTGTCCACCAGACTGGGCTAGCACTTTGCCAACAGCAATACCAGAACGAATCGTGGTTTTAAATTGATTTTTTTTCACTTTTCGTAACGTGCGCATCACTCTTACTATACGCTGAGCTTCACTCCACTCAATACCTGAACGCTTCGAAACAATTTCTATTTCTGTTTCTAAGTCAGGGTGCTCAAGTCTAATAGTGATCATTCTATCCAGCAATGCATCTTGTGCTTTATGGGTTCCTGCATACTCTTCCGGGTTAGAAGTAAAAATTGCGTGAAAATCAGGATGAACATCAAGATAGCCTTCTCCTCTATGACGAAGTCCAGGTAAGTTTAATACACCTTCAGACAAGACACTGAGTAATACATTATTTGCTTCAGGTCGAGATCGATTAAACTCATCATAAATTAAGGTATCACCATTACGACAGGCAGATGTTAGGCGGTTGTCTACCCATAGCTGCATCATTTCCTCTTCTCGTTTGACCACAGAATGAATAAAATTGTCAATTACTTGTTTTTTACTGTAGCCGGCATCTTTACCTATTAAATCAGAGCTGCCAAACTCATCGTTACCATGCACCAGTGTCACTGGTCTTCTGAGCGAAGCTGCTACATGGAATGCCAAGGTTGTTTTTCCAGTACCTGCTGGTCCTGCAAAATGTACTGGATAACCCGCTTTTAAATAACCCTGTGCCCGTTGAACAATTTCCTCAACATAAGGGGTAAGAACAAACTTATCGCTGGCTGTTGGAATAATTTTATCTTCATTAGCTGGTAATTTAGCCACTGCAACCCCACTAACACCCGCTTGATTATTAGTCATTCTCTATCCACTCCCAAAAATTAATTTAATACACAATACTATATTTTAACTACAAATTTATATTGCTTTATAAAATAATTAAACCTAAGTAACAGCAGCCATTAATAATTTATTATTAATAAAATATACTCATCACAATTCATATTCAGGTATAAAGATAAAATGATATTCATTGCGAAAAGTTATTGAAACATAACTGTCTGTCGACAATTTCCAGCAATACTTTTTACAAATGAAGGTTATCTTGCGTGCTTAACGAAAATAACAACTTCTTCTCCATTTATTCCCTGGCTGTATTGCTTTTTCTTAGTGTAGGATCACTAGGATATAAAAATTATTCTCGAAGAGTATTGAGGATATACTGGGAGCTATTCAGCCCCCAGAGAGCACTATACTCAGGCTGGTGCAGCAGCACTGGCAGTTAAACCAATAGCTTCGGCATATTTCAGATAAGTTTCAACTGAAGAAACAACAACACGTGCTTCAACAGATAATAATTCAATACCCACTAATGAAACTTTAACCCACGCGTCAACTACAATACCTTTATCCAAAATACGATCGACTACTTCAGCTAGTCCAGAAGAATCAGTTGATTTTTGAATAGTAGCCATGTAAATCTCCCTATTTTAACGTTAAAAAGTTTATTTTTCGTCAGCAGAAATGGCCAACGCCACTTCTATGAAAATACTTTAGCATAGGCAATGCCATACTTCATTTTCATTATAAATATTTTAGCTCACTGAGATTTCAACAACTTTAATCACACACCTAACCAACTTATTAATAGACATTAGTCAATTTATCCAATATTTGCTATGGCACAAAAACCATAATAGGGACTCTACTCCATAGCTACTGGAAATAAAGAGCAAAAATTTAGGACACTAGCTTATTAGCTATCAAAGACTCTAGCTAAACAGTTTACTTCAGTTATTCACAAGCCTTGATAGTTAAAAGGATATAGAGCAATGTAACACCAGCAATTTCAGAAATTTGACAAACAGACTTGGGTACAAATTGTAACACCCATAAAAATACTAAAGCCGCTGATTTCAATGGACTGCATAGAGTATGCATTTTTCTATGTTTTTATTAAAAAATCAGGTTAGATAACTTGATTTTTTGGGAAAACTGATCATTTCTCAACTTCATTAAAGCATTTTTAAAATATCATTATGGGTAAAAGGCTTTGCAATAAAATCATAAATTAAGCCATCTGACAATGCTTGCTGGATAGTGGGATCATCTTTATAGTAATAACCAGAAACCAGTACAATTTGTAGTGAAGGGACCAATTCATGAACTTGTCGAGCCAGCTCCAAGCCTTCAATATCAGGTAGTTTGGCATCCATAAATACTCTACCAAAAGCATGGCTTTTAATAAGCGCCAAGACCTCCTCTCCTGTTTGTAAAGTGACTACACTACCACCTGCCGAACCTAGAATTCGTTTCATTACCCAACAAATATCAGGCTCATCATCCACAACAAGATAATCTGCTTTTTTTAGCAAAATTAACTGTCCTTTTGTTGCAAAGGTAGTTTAACCGTAAACTTACTGCCTTGATTTAAATAGCTTTCCACTAAAATGTGACCAAAGTGTTGCTTAATAATTGAATAACAAATGGTAAGACCTAATCCCGTGCCTTTTCCTATCGGTGATGTAGTATGAAATGGATCAAATATTTTATCAAAATCCTTTGGATTTATCCCAACACCGGTATCTTCCACTTGTACTTCAACACAATCAGAATAAAGAAAAAAGCTAACGGTTAAGGTTCCACCATTAGGCATCGCATTCACAGCATTTAAGCATAAATTTAAAAAAACCTGCTGTAATAAACTAGCCACGCCACTCACTAACACCAACTGTTTCGGAAACTGGCTATTAACACAAATATTTTGTACTTTTGCATGACTGGCAATTAACGTTAGTGCTTCTTGAACAACTTTAACCAAATCAACCGATACCATCTCTGATGCTGTTGTCGGTCGAGAAAATCGCAATAAGTTTTCTATAATAGAAGAAATTTTTTCAATACTGACTTGTATTTTATCTGCACACTCTCTGGCAAAATGAGTCGGTAAAGACTCCTCCTGAAGAAACTGAGCAGCAGATGAACAGATCGCCAATGGATTACGAATTTCATGAGCGATCCCTCCAGCCATTACCCCTAAAGCAGCAATTTTTTGTGATTGTCTTAGTTGATACTCTAATTTACGTTGTTCAGTTAAATCCCGTCCCACTGCAACAAAACCAACTACTTTTCGATAGTCATCCATCATCGGTGATACCACCCATGATACGGGAATCATCTGATTCTCTTTGGTGATAAGTTCCCATTCAGCGGTATGGACATCACTACCAAAACAAATTTGCTCCAGAAACCCCGTAATGTTTGCTACTTGGCTACAAAATTCTGACCAGCAATGACCTTTGACCTCATTGAACTTAAATCCTGATAATTTTTCTGCAGCTGAA
Source organism: Spartinivicinus poritis (assembly GCF_028858535.1). Classification (NCBI taxonomy): domain Bacteria; kingdom Pseudomonadati; phylum Pseudomonadota; class Gammaproteobacteria; order Oceanospirillales; family Zooshikellaceae; genus Spartinivicinus; species Spartinivicinus poritis. Next base: position 35,646 of record NZ_JAPMOU010000005.1, on the reverse strand, counting down.
TTCCAAGTAAGAATCCTGCCAGATAGATCAGTGGATAATACAATATCTTGAGCACTTTCAACGACGCTGGCTAAATGGCGCTCCATTCGTCGTACTTCTTCACTTAAACGTACTTGCTCTGTCACATCTTCCATTAGCAGGACAACCAGCCGAACACTTTCATCCGCCCCAATCGGTAAAATACTGTAATAATAAGTACGAATGGGTATACCTGGGGCACGATAGGTCATTCGATGCCCTCGCACCACCCGTTTTTTTTCAAAACAATCATACACTTGTTTCTTTATACTGGTATGTTCTAAAATAACTGCTGGAAATACTTCCTCTAATCGTCGACTAATAGTATCCTTCATCAACCGTTGACTTTTTTCTAAGAAATTTCTGTTAACAGACACTATTCGTAAACTGCCATCCAAGACTAAAATAGACGAAGGAATTGCATCCAATAAAATACTGTAAAGCTGCATCTTATCTGGTAAAGTCAAACACTGAATATCTGTTAACATGCTACCTGATACCCTATTTTTATTTTTTAATTTACTAATATAGTGGGTTTTATAACGGGCTTCGTAACAAAGTTATAAGGAGGCCAAGGCCCACTCAGTAACAATTTTTGACAATTACTTGATGTTGACACTAGCTGCTGAAATGCCATATTAAATGATTTTATTGTTTTTTTAGCAACCAGGTAATAAATTGATAATATTCGCTGCCCTGCTTGTGTGTTAACTTCCGATTGGCATTGATAATAGAGCCCCTGAAACGTACCATTAATACGTTCAATTAATAAGTTTAGTTCGATATTATTAGTTGTTTCATTATAATAAGACTGTCTGGTTTGTAGATATGCTTTTCCAGCTACTTGTTTGTTATCATTTGATAGTTCGTCTTTCAACGCCCCTTGATCAAGCCGCTCTGATTTTATTTTACTGGTTTGTGTGGGCAAAATCGCTTTAATACTAAACTCTGTAAGATTATTCAGTGAAGCTAACTGCGTCGTATATTGCTGATAGTTGTTATTAAGATGCTTAATCAACTGTTGTTCATTATCTAGGTAACAACCAAAACGAATGGGAATTAATGTATACTGCTGATGAAGCATTTCAATTATCTGACTAAAAACTAATGCTTCACGAATAACTGGTGTTTTCTGACTACTTTCACTGTTAGCTAACTTGACTTGTTGATGCTGAACATTAGTGTAAAAACTATAAGCAGCAAAAAGATCAAGATAATTCGCAACCAGTACTTTTTCCCCTTGAACTCCAACAGGTAAGTCTACAACGACGTCAGCTAGTTGTGGTTTTTGAAATAAACAATAGAGCAAGCATTTCATGAGGCCGCGTTGAGTGCATCAGGGGTAAAAGTAGTTCGACAAAAGCTATAGGGTGGCCAGCGAGTACAGCTGAATTGCAAGCCATATGCTTGCCAGCGATTATTATGCTCTGCTATTTTTTGTAAAAAGATATCCTGCTGAGAAGTATTAACTAAAAATGCTAGATTTAATATAGTTTCTACCTGACTACCATCAGGTAATTCTGCCTGTTTTGTCACTACCTTTCGTTGGCACCATTCTCTAGCCAACGCGGATAATTCATTAGCAAATATCTGACAAGTGCCGTTTAGCCATTGATTAACTTGTTTGCCAAGCTCCCGACGTAAACGTTGCTCCTGCAAGTGCCGTATGCCTGTCGAGAGAGACAGTTTTGACTGCTGTTGCTGACAAGTTATTTCCCACAATGCTGACTGTGCTTGCTGCCTATCAAGAAACCCTTTTACTGCCCACTCATTACATACAGCAAATTTCATCAAACATTGTTTAATGCCGTGTTGCTGGCAAACCATTTGCTCAGCTAGCTGACGGGTAGACGAAAACAAGGTAGCAAAGCGCACTGGGTAAATAGGCACATGCTGCCACACTTGTTCCACCACTTGTTCATGCTGACAAGCCTGTTGGGTCAGCCAGTCAGGATCTTGCAACCGCTGCTCAGCTTCTGTTCCAATAAATACATCAACTGGCACCTTGCTAATGACCGCAGCTAGCTGTTGCTGATAATAAATAATTACTGGGGCACCGGCAGTCCCTGCTAGCCTAATTGGCTCAGGTAATGCCTGCGGCTGAATAAAACCATATAGATAAATGGCCTCATCAGTTAATAATGTTAAATCCGCAGCCTCATCAGCCATGCTCATGTTTCCAGGCTTCTTCTAACGCTGCAGCAAAATCAGCTTCACTAATCGAAATCTGAACCTCACCCGCCTCATCCATCGATGCAATGGCTCGCCGGATAGCAGCGATAGCGGCCTGGTTACACACCCCCGCAATATCTGCCCCGCTGAAATCTACCGCCTGATCAGCTAAGCTGGCTGCTGATACGCTAGATACCACAGGTTTAGTTCGTAAGTGAATAGCAAAAATTTGTTCTCGATCCCAAGAAGTGGGTAATCCTATTTCTACCACTTGATCAAATCGCCCAGGCCTTAACATGGCAGGATCAATTAAGTCTGTACGATTGGTGGCGCCTAACACAAACACCCCTTTTAGCTCGTCAATGCCATCCATTTCTGCTAAAAACTGACTTAATACCCGCTCTGATACATGGGAGTCTGTCCCAGCAGCACTTCGTGCAGGTACCAAACTGTCAATTTCATCAAAAAATATAATACAAGGTGCCGCTTGTCTGGCTTTATGGAAAACTTCCCGCACTGCTCGTTCTGATTCACCCACATACTTGGACATTAATGCAGGGCCTTTCACACTGATAAAATTCACCCCGCTTTCATTTGCAACCGCTTGAGCCACCAGCGTTTTTCCTACACCAGGCGGCCCACCTAATAACAACCCTTTAGGTGGATTGACGCCTGCTTGCTGAAATAACTCTGGGTATTTCAGCGGCCACTCAACTGCTTCTTTAAGGTGTTTTTTAACCTTTTCCATCCCCCCTACATCATCCCAATGTACATCGGGTACTTCGACAAACACCTCACGAATAGCTGAAGGCTCAACTTCACACATGGCCGCTAAAAAGTCGTCCATCTGTACTTGAAGATTTAACAGTTGCTCAGAGGGTATTTCCTCTAAAGTAAAATTAATATCGGGTAAAATACGACGTAAGGCAACCATTGCAGCTTCACGACACAAGGCTTCTAAATCAGCACCGACAAAACCATGACTGCTATCTGCCAGCTGCGTAAGCTCAACATCTTCTGCTAATGGCATACCGCGGCTATGAATTTCTAAAATAGCCAGCCGACCGTGGCGATCAGGAATGGGAATCGCAATTTCCCGATCAAAGCGTCCTGGCCGTCTTAAAGCCGGGTCCAATGCATTCGGCAAATTAGTCGCTGCAATCACAATGACATTATTGCGCTTATTAAGACCATCCATCAGCGCTAATAATTGAGCAACCACCCGCTTTTCTACTTCACCTGTCACCTGATCACGGCGAGGAGCAATCGCATCAATTTCATCGAGAAAGACGATGCTGGGCCCTTTTTTACTGGCTTGCTCAAATACTTTGCGTAAAGCTGCTTCACTTTCGCCATAAAACTTATGGACAATTTCCGGGCCACTGACAGAAAAGAAATTGGCTTCTGTTTCCTGAGCAATAATCCGTGCTATTAAGGTTTTACCACAACCTGGAGGCCCATGGAGTAGCACTCCTTTAGGGGCATCAATACCCAATCGTTCAAATACTTCTGGGTAACGCAGAGGTAGCTCAATCATCTCACGAATACGATGTAATTGGTTTTTTAAACCACCTACATCTTCATAAGAAGCTGTAATTGTGGGTTCATTTTCCTGAGACTTACCAACACTTAATTCCGTGGTTGGGTTTATTAGCACAGCACCTCGTGGCACGGTACTTTGTACCCGAAAGTCAGCAGAGCCACGACCAAATAAGGGAACATGAATCCGGTCGCCTTCCATAACGGGCAACCCATCCACTAAATTGCAAATATAATCCAAGTCTCGTTGTTTAGGAGTAAAAGTGATTGGCGCAATCACCAAGCGCTCTGCATGGCGTGCTCTAACCGGTTGAATGGTCAGTTGCTCATCTAATTTAACACCCGCATTTTGTCGGGTAATTCCATCTAATTGAACCTGACCTTTACCCCGCATCTCTTTATAAGCAGGCATGAGCTTGGCTACTGTACGACGCTTGCCGACTATTTCAACAATATCGCCGACATCCATACCTAACAGTTTAATATCTTCAGGCCCCATCCGCGCAAACGAGCGCCCAACATCTTTGCTTAACGCTTCTGCCACTTTTAACGTCAGGGCTTTATTGGCGGTTTTTTCCTTATCTGAATGCTCTTCCATGTGCTCAATACTGTCCTTTATTGTTATCCCTATATTTAAGTCGTAGTCTTGACACGCTCTAGCTTAATTTCCACCACCCCGTTTTTCACTCTGATGGTCATACTGTCTTCACTAAACTTTTCAGGTAATAACATTTCTTTGCGGTATTTTTTATCGCCTCGCTCAGCAGCCAGGATTAAAATATCGTCTTTTAGTTCCAGCTTTAAATCATTCTGGTTGATACCGGGCATTTCCCCTACCAACAAGACATGATCCTCTTCTTCAAAAATATCAACTAAAGGTTCACGCACGTCTTTTATTTCGGTTTTACCTGTTTTTTTATTACGATACACATTACCAAAAGGCTCAACCTGTACTTCCGAATCACCTTGTTCTCCGAGTCCCATTTTTACTGAAAAGCCAAAAACACCTTTTGCCTCTTGGCCTTCCTTGATCTCAAATTCCATTTCACCAGTACGTTTCAACTTTTCTCCGGCTTCCGCCAGGTCGGTCAGTTTATCCATCAACCCATTCAAGCCTTCCAGAATGCCGCCAAAATGCATACCAGCGCCACCACGCTCATTATCCTTTGCCATAACTAATCAATCCCTAATGTATTTTCTACCGTCTTCACCGCAGCCCCACCAATAGGGAGAGAGCTAAAAATGGCTGTTGCAACAGCCACCAAAGAAAAAGGTAGATTATGCTATTCCATATCTTTTTAGCTTAGTATGAATTGTTTTGTAGTCCACCTGAAGTAAACGCGCCGCTTCTGCTTTATTACCATTGGTAAACGCTAATACCTCAGTTAATACTTGCCTTTCAACACGTGCCGTATGCTTTTTTACAATTTCTTTTAAGGAAAGTCCCTGATAGGGCAATGTCTTATCAATTGCCAGCGATATATCATTGTCTTTATGTGAGTCCAACTGGATATGTTGCTCAGTAATAATCTCTTCTGCCAACAATACTGCTCTCCGTACAACAGTACGCAATTGCCGGACATTGCCAGGCCAATCATAGGCTTGAAGTTGACAGCAGGCACCTTTCGAAAACCCTGTAACTGTTTTTTTCAACTCTTGATTAGATGCTTCACGAAAGCTTTCCGCCAAGAATAAAATATCTTCTGAGCGTTCTCTTAAGGCCGGTAGATTAATAGCAAACTCATTTAGCCGATAATAAAGATCTCCTCTAAATGCACCATTCCCTATAATGGCTCGTAGATCTTGGTTAGAAGCCGCTAATAACCTTACATCCACGGGGATAGCACTAGTACCACCCACTGGAAAAATAACTTTATCTTGTAAGACACATAATAATTTCATTTGTGATGATAATGACATATTAGCCACTTCATCTAAAAATAAAGTACCCCCTTGAGCCAGCTCAAACTGCCCAGCTTTACGACGGGTGGCGCCAGTAAATGCTCCTTTTTCATAACCAAATAATTCACTTTCCAATAAGCTGTCTGGAATAGCACCGCAATCTAGCGCCACAAAAGGATTTTTAGCTCGAGGGCTAGCCTCATGAATAGTTCTTGCTAATAAACTCTTTCCCGTGCCTGTTTCACCTTGTAATACCACAGTAAAATTGGTTTGCGCTACTCGTCTGACATCAGCCGCTAAATGTGCAATCGCCTGACTGGGTCCCATTAATTGATGAAGCTGCGTCTCTACTTCAATTGCAGAGCCTGTTTTAACTGCTGTTTGCTTGCCTTGTTCCAAAGCACAGCGAATAACCCGAATAACATGCTCATGGCTAAATGGTTTTGAAATATAGTCTACAGCCCCCGCCCGCATCACTGCTACTGCATCAGCTATACCGGCATGCCCGGTAATCATAATCACCGGTAGCTCTGGTCGTTGTTGTAATGCTCGTTTTAATAGTTCAATGCCTGTCATTTCAGGCATTTGCACGTCTACCAGCATTACATCAGGCCAGTCTGCATTAATTTTTTCCAGCGCAGTGAAACCGTTATAGACAGCCGTTGCTTTATGTTCATGGGTTTGCATCAAATAACACAACATCTGGCACATATCAGGGTCATCATCAACAATTAATATGTTGCCAGGTTCAGCCGCTGCCACAATACGTCTCCTCACTCTTTATTTATTATTATTTTGCGCATCGGCTATCGGATTAATTAACTGAATATCACTGGCGAGTAAGCCAGAGAGGCTATGTAACATACCTAGAAAAATGATTGCCGTTTCCTGTTCGGCTAACGTTGAGTTAATTCGTTCTGCAATAAACTGGTCCCGTTGCTGCAATAATTGTTTCGCCTTTTCTAGTGTGTGCTGCTGGTGTTTTCGAGTAATCGCAACTTTTGTGAACTGATATTCCTCTCGTAATAATTCTGGCGACTCAGTCCCCATCAAAGTCGCTCCTTTTGCTATTAAATCCAATAACAGTTGATGATTGATACTACCCTGCTCAGCTAGATCACGGACAATTTGCTGCTCTTTACCACAGATGGGCAAGCCATCTTGGTATAGCTTCACCTTGGCAAAGTTCAGTGGTAAACTATGCACAAATTGTTTTATTTCATTCCAAGCCTGAGTAATTAACGCTTGCTGTTGCTCCCAGGCTTCTTGCCCCTGTTGATGGATTTGTTTTTGATTAACTGACGCAGCCAAGCTCCCCATGTCAACTTGGGTATGAATAATTGGAATTTGAATAATGACCCGATTAACTGTGTTAGTTTCACGCTCACTGTTCATGTCAATAATTGGTATCCCTTCCTGATAGACTGTGTTTCCATATCAAGCACTGGTTATATTTTTTGCTCTTTTTTCAACAGACAAATACAGTGAAACACTGATTTTTATAAAGAAACACACCTAGTGTAGTACGGGATAGCCATTTTGGTGGGAATTAGAAGGGTGAAGACAAGCTACTCAGCAGGTTAAACAAAGTAATCAACCAGTCCAAGCCCTTGCTCGTCAATATTTACCTCAGCGGTCGTTGTATCTTGCTCTTCATCCACATCATCAGTTGCATTAGCTTGTAAGCCTGATTGGCGATTAGACTCAGCAAATTGCTGGCTGGAAACATCCACATTTACCAAGTCAATACCCTGCTGGGAAAACATTTCCCGTAACCGAACCAGTTGGGCTTCAATACTCTCCCGAACACTCGCGTGGTGACTCGCAAATTGTACACTTGCCTGATCCTGGGTCACCTGTACGCGTACCTCAACCATTCCCAAGTCAGGAGGATCTAATTGAATATGAGCCGTTTTAACTCCTTGCTGAACCAGCCAAACCACTCGCTCAGAAAATTGCTGCCCCCAATTAGGATGTGGCACTGGCAAAGGCAATTGCGAAGCAACTACTGACGGTTGAGCAAGCTGAGCCGAATTTGCATTGACACTTGTGCTTGCCAGCTGCAAAGAGGGGAATTGTGGTAAATGACTTTGAAGTGTTTCATGGGTAGCAGAATTTACAAGTGGAAAGTCTATGCGCTGCTCTATCCCTGCCTGCAAGTTAATTAATCCTAGCTGATTATTAAGCTTGCTTGGGCTTAGTAAAGACGTTAGGCCAGTGCTGTTTTCCCCCCCGTCTAATAACTGGGTTTTAACATCAACCAAGGTTTCTCCTAACAACTGGTGAGGCATAGTTTGATGAGAAGAGCCTCGTTCAGCTTTCGCCAAATCCTGCCAATGAAACTGTAGCGCCCCTGCCCCTTCTTGCTTCATTAAAGTGGCAAATGGGCTCAGCTCCGTCAGTAGCAAATTGGGATCATTGGGTTGATCACTATCCTGCTCAGCATCTACTGCTGTTTTAAGCGGTTTAGTGCTGGGCTGGGTGCTTTCCATTAGCGTACTGATGTCCATTTCAGCTTGATCACTTTCCTGTTGATTAATTTGCTCTGCTGTCAGCAACAGCGTTTCATCTAGAATTGATGGAGCAGTTGGAACTCGATTGGTTGGGTCAGCAACAACCTGATGCTTTGGCTCTACTTCTTGTTCTTGTGGCTCATCGACTTCTGCTTTTGTTGTAGCTTGCTTGCTGTTGTCAGCAGTTTGAGTTTGGGTAGCGTTTTTAGTAGCGGCAACCGGTTGCCGTTGCTTATCCAGTGTTTGCTGAAAAGGCTTTTTATCAGCAGGCTCAGACTCTGAATTCGGCTCAACAGCCGGCAGTTTTTCTTGCTGGTTTTTGACAGACTTCAGTTCAGGAGCCCTAATATCTAATAAGAAGGTATTCACTGCTTAACTCACTAACTACCGTTACTACTGATTAACTGCTAGCACCTCTACAAACGGCTATTGCCGCTTATAGGTGTTATCTAAACAACAGCAATGGTTATGCCAGGCAGATGAAAGAGGGTATATCAATTTATTGTACTTTTTAAAAAGCCTTCCACGAGCTTGTATTCTTGTTCTATGTCAGCCAAAACCGTTTCAGTACCACGGATATCACCCTTTTTACCCTTTTCCTCAAGGGTTAAGCACATGTTACCTAACGGCATGATACCCATGTTAAAACAGCTGCCTTTCATACTATGGGCCAGCTCTTTTAACCGACATGCATCGCTTTCCGCAATCGCACAGGCCATTCCTTCGATGCGCGTACTACTGTCACGCATAAAGGTTTCAACTAACACAGCAAACTCATCTTCCATCACCGCTTTCAATTCCAAAATGGCATCCAGGTCTACATGTGATTCAATCATCCCCCTCTCCTCAGAGGCTGCCATAAAAACACTTCACTCATAGCCTTTTGCCGCACACTCTCCAGGGGGCAATAAAAGGCCGTGGTTGTCCCTTTAATCATTTGTCCATGTAAATACTACTTCAACACAATTTCCCTTTCCAAGATAAGTCACTTGTTGGCAAAATGAACGTAACAGGCTAATACCCCTACCATGAAACAATTGACCATCCTTCGCACTTTGTAGTTGTTGATAGTCAAAGCCAGGCCCACTGTCCTCCAGTTTAATCTGAACAATACCTCCTTGTTCAGTAGGGACATGATTCAATGCAAACCGAATGCAACCCTGGGTCAATCGCCTTAGTCGGCTCTCTCGCTCAGCATAATACTCCGTAAACCCTTGGCTGGAATGCTTCAATGACGAACTCATTTGTAATACGCCATGTTCCAAGGCGTTGGAGTAAAGTTCAGATAAAATGGTATAAAGCTTACTGTTGTGTAATCCCAAACCCGGAATTTCCATCAAGCAATGTAGCACTAACGGAATCGGGTTATAGTTGCGAAGGGTTTCCGGCCGAAACTCAAAATTGACTGCCCAGTTTTGTGCCCCCCTTGCTGCAGATACTTCAAATACTTCATCTTCATCAGCAAAGGTTTCCGGTGGCACCATCATCACCTCGACCATAGTCAAATCATCAGTGGGTTCACCAATAAAGCTAAATACTGATTCGCGAATTTCTTCAAACAGGCTGTCAATTTGACTATTTTGTTTAAACACCTGTTGCAGCCGCTCTACTCCAAAAAATTGCTTGGCTTCATCTTGTGCTTCAATCACTCCATCACTCATTAGTAATAAGCGATCATCATCCGCCATTTCAATCAATTGGTATTCTGCATTAAATTTTTGAGCACCAAGAATACCGAGAGGCAAGTGCTGAGAAGTCAACGCTTCAAATTCTCCCGTACAGTTGCGGTATAAGTAACAATCGGGCAGACCACCAATCCATAATTTAACCAGCTTACTGGTAAAATCTAAATCCACCATAACAGCGCAACAAAAACTGGAAACAGGCAATACTTTCTTCAATTTATTATTAATTTCAGCCAGCACTTCAGGCATGGAAAAACCTTTATTAATCATGCCATAAAATATTTCTGCTAATGGCATTGCACCAATGGCAGCGGGTAACCCATGCCCAGCAAAATCGCCTAGCAACACCATCATTCCTCCTGATGGCTTGCGAGCCGCAACAACAATATCGCCGTTAAAAATCGCAAAAGGCGATTGCACCGCTCGTAAATTAGGTGCATTTAAACAACCGGAGTGAGCAACCTTATCAAAAATTTCTTTGGCAACCGTTTGTTCATGTAATAAATATTGATTGTGTTCGACAATTTTATCCCGCTGCTCTTGAAGGGTATTATGCATTACCCGCATGCGATTAAATGCATTAATTTTAGCGCGCAGGATAGTGGCATTATAAGGCTTAGATAAAAAGTCATCTCCCCCCACATCTAAACAACGAGCCAATGACTCAGCATCACTTAACGAGGTTAAAAAAATGATGGGAACCAGTTCCTCACCCGCCAGTGTTTTAATTTGTCGTGCGGCTTCAAGCCCATCCACATTAGGCATCATTACATCAAGCAATACCAGCTCAGGGCGCTCTTGCTGATATAAATCAATTGCTTCTGCACCATCGGTTGCAATAATGACTCGATATCCCAGCTTATTAACAATTGTTCTTAAAATAAGCCGGTCTGTTTCAGTGTCATCTGCAATTAATATGGTTAGGCCCATAGTTTTACGCTTAAACGCTATAATAATGATTGTCAGGTCAGAACAAGCGATGACGATTTGATAACATAGATCAATGCACTTTAATGACAGTGCTTAACTTTTTTACAGTGTTTAATAGTCTTTGCTAGTTACTTGCTATTTTAAACATTACCGTCAACTGTTGTACTTCACTTGTTATACACCACTCCTGCCATTAACGCAGCTTCCCATTCACAAAGCACTAACGGTAAAGGAGTATGCTTAGACGATTCAACTTAAGTATTACTGGATAGCAAATAACTGTTCAAAGTTAGAAATTAATAGGATCTTTTTCACATCGGGTTTGCAATTAACGATTTTAATATCCGCTTCATCACCACCGGCATGATCTCGCAACAATAACAACATGCCTAAAGCAGAACTGTCTAAATAGGTTGTTTCATTAAGGTCGATCACATATTCGGCGGGGCGTCTTGAAATTCGCTCATATGCATCACGAAAAGCTTGATGTTCACCAAAGTCAAAACGACCCTGAATTTTGATGGTTAGTGCTTTGCCATCCTCTGACTTAATCGTGGATATAGTCATCTTATCCCCCTTTAATCATTCCCTTATTCATTTAGCATAGCATTAAACAACTTATCAGTGCTGACGAGATTGGCGGACCATCACCCATTCATCCAATAGCCGCTGCTCTCTACGGGTTAGCCTCACTTGCTCTGAAGCTGCTAGTCGTGCCTGCAACTGTTCAACCTTTCTGGTTTCTTGATGAGCCTGTTGCCACTGTTGTCGGGCCTGTTGCCATTGCCGAGTCATTGCTACCAGCTGTTGCTGCTGTTGTTCAATGGCTTTACCTAACTGGGATAAAAAGTTACTCATCATTTGTAGCTGCTGGATATTAACATGTGGGCCAGTTGCCTGCTGCTGATAATCTATTTGAAATTTAAATAGCTGCTGTAGCTGCTGCTCAGCATGCAGACACTGTTGTTGACACTCTTGCAAGTATCGCCCTGCTGATGCTTCTTTAGCCTGGTTCACTTTCAAAACAACATTGAGCTGTGCTGCAGGTTTCATCGTCATTGCTCCTAGCTACTACTTCACCATTACTCTTAAATTAGCTAATTAAAGCTACTTCTAAACCTCTCGCACCAACTAGTGGATATGGGGTGACTGGGTATTCTGGAACTAAGGCATGGATGCCTTTTTAGCGCTTGATGGGCCAGGGATGGCACGTCAAGAGCAGCGGAAGAATACCCTGTTATTCCATATCGGACACTAGACTTATTTTCAACACCCTTTTGCAACCCCCTCTTAACCAACTGGGGCTGATAGCAATTGCTCCAGTTGACTGATGCTATCAACTAAGGTGGCTTGCTCATTCAGCCCTTGGGTTAAATAGTACTCTAGCTGTGCCCGGCGGGAAATGGCTTCATCGGTTACAGCATCACTCCCTTGGGTATAGGCCCCAATGTTGATTAAGTCACGGTTTTTTTCAAAAGCTGAGACTAATTGTTTTAACCGTTGAGCACTGGTCAAATGACTGGTTTCAACTATCGCAGGCATTGCCCGGCTGATTGAAGCTTCAATATCGATAGCGGGATAATGACCTGCATCAGCCAAATGACGAGACAATACCAAATGACCATCTAAAATAGCCCGCGAAGCATCTGCTATAGGGTCTTGTTGATCATCTCCCTCCGCCAGTACGGTGTAAAACGCCGTAATAGAGCCACTGCCTTGTGCACCATTGCCTGCCCGTTCCACCAGCTGAGGTAGCTTAGCAAATACTGATGGTGGATAGCCTTTAGTAGCTGGTGGTTCACCAATCGCTAAAGCAATTTCCCGCTGAGCCTGAGCATAGCGGGTGAGTGAGTCCATCAATAACAACACACTTTTGCCTTGGTCACGAAAATGCTCCGCAATGCGAGTGGCTAACATTGCTGCACGCAGCCTGACCAAGGGAGAGTCATCGGCAGGTGAAGCCACTACCACTGAGCGGGCCAAGCCAGCCTCCCCCAAAGTATGATCAATAAACTCCTTTACCTCACGGCCCCGCTCACCCACTAGCGCCACAACCGTTATGTCAGCTGCCGTAAAGCGAGTCATCATCCCTAGTAGCACACTTTTCCCCACGCCACTGCCAGCAAATAGCCCTAATCGCTGGCCTCGACCAACGGTTAGCACCCCATTGATAGCACGAATCCCCACATCCAGTGGCTCTTTAATAGGTTGTCGAGAAAGCGGGTTAATCATTGGCCCGTAAAGCTCCACATAGTCTTCCACATCTAACGGCCCTAACCCATCAAGTGGCTTACCCAAGCCACCTAAAATACGGCCCAATAACCCAGCCCCTACAGGTACTAAGGTCTCACTGACCATAGGAATCACTTTTGCGCCAGGGTGAATCCCTTCCGCCGATGTCAGTGGCATCAGAAATAGCTTATCCCCTGCAAACCCCATGACTTCAGCTTCTACCTGAGTATTGTCATCTGCCACCACCATGCAGCGCTGTCCCGTAGCAATTCGACACCCTACCGCCTCCAGAGTCAGCCCCACCATACGAGTCAACCGACCTTCCACCAGCGGTTGGACTGGCTGAGTTAAGCTCGCTTGATAAGGCTTAAGCCTTTCCATTAACGGCATGCGCAACTGGGTCATGATGAGCTATCGGCTGGTTGACTGTTGTCTGTGGGTAGGCTTTCTGTCTCAGGATTATCAGTAATCGCTGGGGTTGCTTCAGGTTCGGGGCTTGCCTCTTCAGCAACAGGTTGCTGCTGAATCGTTTGCGCATGAGCATGTAAATGCTGCTCTGCCAGCCTTTCAGTCAGCTGGTTTAGTCTCGCTTCAACAGAGGCATCAACCAGGCTATTGGCGGTCTCTACCCGACAACCACCCGGCAACAGCTTGTCATCTGGCAATAACTGCCAGCTTTCACCCTGCTGCTTTACATGCTCATTGATTAAATCAATATCCTGCGGGTTTAAGAACACCTTGATTTGTTGGTCGGTAACGGGCATCGCTTGAATAGCAGCTCTGACGACCGTCGTAATTTGACTAGAATCCAGTTGCAACTCTCGCTGAACCGCTTGTTTTGCAATTACTATTGCGATATTCACCAGCTGCTGGGTCAAAGCTTCATCTTGATCAGCAATGGGGTCATATAACGCATTAATCAGTTGCTGTAAGCGCCCCATTTGCTTATGTAACTCTTCAATGGCGGCTTCCTGCCCTTGCTGCAAACCTTGCTGATAGCCAGCCTCTTGCCCTTTGGTTAGTCCCTCTTGGTAGCCAGCAGTTTTACCTTCTTCTAGCCCAGTTTGCCAACCGAGTTGCTTGCCTTCGTTAAAGCCTGCTTGGAAGCCTTGCTCCTGAAGCTGATCAGTATCCATGGCAGCGGCTGGAGAGGCACTTGGCTGTATAGCGGGTGGAGGCTGAGAAGGAGTGGGTGCTGGTGGCTGGGCTGCTGGCTGGTGGGTAGCAGGTGCTGCTGGTGCAGGCTGTTGAGTGGCAGGCTTAGGTGGTGGACGTCGCTCAGCATCTCGCATGCGATGCTTAACAATATGCCGTGCATTAGCAAAGACGGGCAGTCCAAATGACGTTACATCCACCGCTTCGCTTGCAGGAATTACCCGTTCTTCCTTATTCTTAGCCATGTTTTATTGCTAATGCTCAATTAAGTACTCAGTTTGGACCCACAACACCTATACCATCTCCTCTCCACCTTTACCTAAGGCAATCTCTCCAGAGTCAGCCATCCGTCGGGCAATGCTGAGGATTTCTTTTTGTGCTGTTTCCACTTCACTTAAGCGAACAGGCCCTTTGGCTTCCAGGTCATCTTGAAGCAGTTCTGCCGCCCGCTTAGACATATTTTTGAAGATTTTTTCCTTCACTGCTTCATTTGCACCTTTTAGTGCCAGGATAAGCACGTCAGAAGAGACTTCCCGCATCAGTGCTTGAATTCCACGGTCATCAACGTCTGACAGGTTATCAAACACAAACATTAAGTCTTCAATTTCAGTGCATAGATCTTCATCAACTTGTTTAATTGATTCCATCAAGGGGGCTTCAATAGAGCCTTCTACATAGTTCATTATATCAGCAACCCGCTTCACCCCACCCATCGTAGTGGTTTTGGTTGAGCCACTGCCAGAGAACTGACGCTCCAGAATATCATTCAGCTCTTGTAATGCTGCTGGTTGAACCGTTGTGAGGTTAGCGACCCGCAGCATAATATCCAGACGCACTTTGGCATCAAAATACCCCAGGATTTCTGCTGATTGGTCTGCGTCTAAATAAGCTACTACAATGGCTTGGATTTGAGGGTGCTCATAACGAATGATATCGGCCACAGCCCGAGGCTCCATCCACTTTAAGGTATCAAGGCCTGTGGTATTCCCCCCTAGCAAGATGCGGTCAATCAAACCACTGGCTTTATCTTCACCCAATGCTTGAGTCAACATATTACGAATATAGCCATCAGCTCCCATGCCCAGGCCCGTTTCATGACGCACAATTTCAATGAAATATTTCAGCACTGAAACCACTTTAGCGCGGTTCACATTTTCCAGCTGAGCCATCATTGCCCCAACCTTTTGCACTTCCTTAGGGCCCATATGCTTTAATACTTCTGCAGCGTCTGCTTCGCCAAGACTTAGCAAAAAAATTGCCGAGCGCTCAACGCCCGACATTTTCGCAGCTTCAGCCGTTTCTTCTGAAACCTTTGCAGGTGCTACAGGCTCAGTCATCTTCAGCTACCCAATGCTTAATAACCAATGCAACTCGGCCAGCATCTTCTCCAATAAGCTCTCTCACCGCATTCAGCTGCTGCTCATACCCTTCATGAGGGCCAGGTAACAGTATGTTGCCACCACCTGCACCTGAAATACTGACTTGATCATCCGCCAATGTGCCACCGTCACCCAACGACTCCAAATCTTCCAGCCCTTCCATGCCGCCTACTCCTGCCGCAGCGGCCACGGGC
Source organism: Spartinivicinus poritis (assembly GCF_028858535.1). Classification (NCBI taxonomy): domain Bacteria; kingdom Pseudomonadati; phylum Pseudomonadota; class Gammaproteobacteria; order Oceanospirillales; family Zooshikellaceae; genus Spartinivicinus; species Spartinivicinus poritis. Next base: position 19,927 of record NZ_JAPMOU010000005.1, on the reverse strand, counting down.
TCAGGCTTAGCAAATAAATGACGAACCATGGGCTTTAAAAAACCAAATAATAAAATCAGCAAAAATATGCCAGCCAATACTAGTTTGATAATTTCCCAGAACCAGGGTTGCGTCCAAAACGGAATTTCTTCAATGGCTTCTGTTGGCACATCTACGAAAGCAGAGTTGATAACATTGACACTATCCCCCCTTGATACATCAAACCCTACTGCATCTTTGACCAACTGGGTGAACCTGGCCAGCTCATTATTATCCCAAGGCGTACGAACGACATCACTGGTGTCTGGACTGACGGTAACCAAATCATTAACGACCACCGCCACGGTCAACCGTTTCAACCGACCCTGTTGAAAACGAGTATGGCTGATGGTTTTATCTAACTCAAAATTACGAGTGGCTTGTACTCTAACATCGGTTGGTTTCGCAGGTTCTTGCTGGCCTGCCTCCGCACCCTCTACTTGCTCAGGTACGGTTACCTCTCCTGGGGGTTGATTTGAGAGTGCGCCTGGTACTCCTCCTTGGCCAGGGCCAGTTTGGCGGCTTTCATCCAACGTTTGCTCACTACGCAAAGCAGGAGTATCAGGGTTAAACAACTCTGACGTCTGCTCAATCGCTGTAAAATCAATATCAGCAGCCACTTCGGCTTTATAGTTATTACGCCCCAGTATCGGCTCTAGAATATTATGGATTCGCTGTACCAGTCCTTCTTCCACTCGATTAATATACTCTCGCTGCTGATTCGCAATCTTAAGTCTGCTCTCTTCACCGGTAGATTCCACTGACAATAGTTGGCCGTGTTGATCCACTACTGCCACTCGTTCAACAGGCATATCTGGCACACTGGCAGCAACTAAGTTGCGAATAGCTTTCACCTGTTCTGGCTTCAGGCTACGAGTACCATATAACTCTAGAAAAACAGAAGCAGAGGGCTGGCGAGCATCGCGAATAAAGACAGAGCGCTTAGGAATAGCTAGGTGCACTCGGGCATTTCGGACGTTATACAAACTGGCAATAGTGCGGGCCAACTCTCCTTCCAGGCCTCGGCGATAGCGGGCATTCTCTAAAAACTGGCTGGTGCCTAAGCCTTGTTCTTTATCCAGCACTTCCAGGCCTACATTGGTTTCATCTGTCACATCAGCAGCGGCTAACGCCATTCGAGCCTTTGCTACCTGATCCGCTTCTACCAAAATAATGCCGCTATTTGGTTCTACTCGATAGTTGATTTCACTATCTTGTAAGGTTTGAACAACCTGGGCACTGTTAAAGCCCTGCATGGAGCCATAGATAGGACGAAAGTCTGGTGATTGTGACCAAATAACAATGGCAAAACCAATCGCTACACTGGCTGCTAACCCAACCATTAAGGCAATTTGCCTCGCGATAGACAAGCCACTGAGTGACTCTAACAACTCCCCACCAAAACGGTTTGGTGCTGCAGCCTGACCACCCAACACAGCAGGTTGAGTATTGTTAGATTCGGCCTCGGTTGTTGCCATTGCAATATCCAACCATTAAATGGGCATTTTCATAATCTCTTCATAAGCACTAACTAGCTTATTACGCACCTCTAACATGGCATCAAAGGCCACTTTTGCCTTTTGACTTTCAACCATGACTTGAGGCAAATCAATGGTGGTATCACCTCGATCATAGCGATCTCTTAGCTGACCACTGATTTGCTGCTGGGTATTTACCTGATTAATGGCCTGTTTAAACATATCTCCAAAGGAGGGCGTCACTTGTTTGACACCCCCTTCTGCTGCTTGATCAGTGACCAGCAACTTACCAGGCAAAGGCTTGGCCATGGCTTCAGCCTGCATGGCACGCATTTCAACAAGTAAACGATTCATGGATAACTGCGAAGACATAATGAATAAACTCCCTGAGCGACCAATGACAAACAATTGGCTTTCTGTCAGGTGGCTGCATTTTTTACGCCAGCCATTATGTTATGCAAAATATTTTGACTTTTTTCATAAACTTATGGGGTTAACTTAAAAAGTCTTTGAAGTTTTAGTCAGTCACTGTTACACACTAAAGTGGCTTTCCCCTTAGGAAGACAATCCATGAATTAAGGAGCTGCTTGTTTGAATATATTAATTACTGGTGCGGCTGGTTTTATTGGTAGTGCCATTTTGGCTGAGCTATTAAGCCAGGGGCATCAAGTACATGCCTGTGTACGAAACTCACGTAACTTACCCAAACACCCTAATTTATCAGTTGTTTGCTTAAACCTAGCTGACTGCCTGACTCTTGAAAGCTGGCTCTCTTATTTAACACACATTGACACGGTGATTAATTGTGCAGGCATTTTAACGGAAACCCAACCCGGTGATTTTGAGCAATTACATTACCAAGCGCCCCATGCCTTGGCTGAAGCTTGCTTACAACAAGGCATCAAATGTTTTATTCAGTTATCTGCTCTTGGAAATCCTACAGATGGTGCTTTTATCAAGAGTAAGCACCAGTTTGATGATTACTTACTTGAGCATTTTCCCTCAGCCATCATTATCAGGCCTTCTGTCGTATTATCTTGCCGAGGCTCTTATGGAGGTACCTCGTTGATGAGGGCCATCGCCAGTTTACCGGTGATCCCACTGGCTGGTGATGGTAGCCAGCAATTCCAGCCCATTTTATTGGAAGACCTGGCTACTATCGTTAGCCGACTTTTGACATATCAAGGCGATAAACGGGTTTTTTACCCTGCAGGACCAGAGGTATTGTCAATTAAAGAATTTTTAGGCAACTTGCGACAATGGCTTAAATGGCCTGAACCTTACTGGCTACCCACCCCATTAAGCCTATTTAAAAAGCTGGCAACGTTGAATAGCAAACTCAATATTGTGCCATTTAATGACACTCTGTTAACCATGCTAGAACAGGGCAATATTATACCTGATAATGAATACCAAGCTCTTTCTAAAGAGCTGAATTACTCACCACAATCAGTTAAACTAACACTATTAAATACACCCAGTTTTGTACAAGACCGCTGGCATGCCAAACTTTATTGGATTAGACCAGTACTTTGGTTTGCCATTATATTTATTTGGTTACTCTCTGCTGTTGCTGGGTTTATGGCAACCCCCGAGCAATTCGCCCCCACCCTAAATGCCCTGGCAATCCCTCCTGCTTATCAATCAACACTTGTGGTATTAACTTCAGTATTAGACTTAAGTTTAGGTATGCTATTTATTATGGGGTGGCGCCCTCAATTGATTCTGGGCTTAATGGTATTGTCAGTTTTAGGTTACACCTTCATGTTAGGATTGTTTGCGCCATTTACTTGGTTAGACCCCTTGGGTGGGCTGATTAAAAATGTAGCGATATTAATGATGTTGTGGTGTTACTGGGCAATTAAAGAAGCACGTTAAGGGCACACCTAAAAATGCACTTTTTTCGCGATAGCAGCGTTAGCACTGTACTCAGGTTCTCATGTATTACCTATACACTGTGGCCTTCCGTGCAGCGCTGCCTTGCTCTCACGAAAAAATTACTATTTTTAGAAGCACTCTTAAGAAAACTAGTGTTTAAACAAACAAGTACAGAAGTATAGTCAAAACAAATGGCTGAGTATTATTTATTATTAAAATTAGTGCATATTATTTCTTCCACCCTGCTGTTTGGCACAGGATTGGGTACCGCTTTTTATATGTGGCGAGCTGATCGTAGCCAAAACCTGAATACCATCGCCATTACCAGCCAAAATGTCGTATTAGCCGACTGGTTGTTTACTACACCTGCCGTCATTATCCAACCCGTTACCGGTATTTGGATGTTATTGCTGGTAGGGTTACCGCTGACCACCTCCTGGGTAATGGCAAGCTTGGTTTTGTATGTGATCACTGGACTCTGTTGGATACCAGTGGTTTATATTCAAATTAAGATAGCTAAACTGGCTAAAGCTGCTGTTAGTGAAAATCAACCTTTACCTGTTACTTATCGAAAGCTCATGACCTGTTGGTACAGCCTGGGTTGGCCAGCCTTTATCAGTGTAATGGCTATTTTTTATTTGATGGTGTTTAAACCCACTCTTTGGTGAACTTAATTATGAAAGTACTGCATACGCGTCAGTCACATGTTGTAGAACAAATCAATCAATTTAATCAGCAAGCCAGTGATGCTGACCGACGCCTAAAGTTTGAAAAAATGCAAGCATCTGCCTTTGTTTTTTTCAGAGGCACTAACCATATTTTCTGGCACGATGTTTCCCGCGACTGGCGCATTAGTCTTTATGGTGGCCGCCCTGAAACCCAAGTGTGGTTGCAAGGTGATGCCCACGTTTATAATTTTGGTGCACTACATGACCATCATGACCAAATTTACTATGGTATGGATGACTTTGATGACGCCATCATTGCCGATTATCAATTTGACTTATGGCGGTTAGCTACCAGCTTAGTTTTAGACTTACAGCAGCGTGATTATTATCAACAAGACCTTGCTGAAGAAGCAGTACAACTACTGGGCAAAGCTTATTTACAAGGAGTTGTTGCCAGTGAAACCGATGACTCGGCTATTTACATTGAAAACGCCGCCAAACCGATTAAAACGTTTCTGACCAAAGTGCATCAAAAGAATACCCGTTTAAACATGCTCCAAAAATGGACCACACCTGACTTAAACCACTTTAATTATGCAAACCCTAAACTAACTGAGTTATCCGACCATGTAAAAAACAGCTTAACTGGGGCTTTATTGGATTACCACCGTTTCCAGCATTCAGTTACACCAGATTTTACCAGCCGCTTTGAAGTTATAGACCTGGCCAAACGGATCAAAGCCGGTACAGGCTCACTAGGCAATCAGCGCTTTTACGCATTAATCCAAGGCTCCACGCCAGAAGAAAATATAATCCTGGATATTAAACAGCAGCAACAGCCTGCTGCCATTCGTTGCTTCCCGAAAATTGAACAACACTGGTATAACGGTCAATTCACAAACGAAGGGCAACGTCATGCTGATGCCTATTCAGCTATTGCTGAGCATCCAGATGCCTGGTTAGGCTGGTTGAGTTATAACGATGAAGTGTATTCTGTAAGAGAACGTTCACCGTTTAAAAAAGATTTTCCCACCCATAAGCTATTCAAACCCAAGCATTATTTAACAATGGCTGAGATATGGGGTGAAATATTAGGTAAAGAGCATGCCCGCGGCTCCATTCAGGTGCAGGAACCCAACCACCGATTTATTCATTATGTTAAAAATGAATTAATGGAAAATAAACAGGATTTTATCAAACTATTAGCTGCTGTCTCAGTGCACTATGCTAAATGTGTAGTACAGGATTGGGAGTATTTTAGAGATGGTTGTTTATTATAAAAAATGGGTAAAGGGTTTATGCTTGACAGAGAAAAAGTACGTTTATAGTTATACCCAGTACGAATGTTTTATAGGTGATTGGGCGAGGAGTGAAGGTAACAAAACCTAGAAATCATATCGTGAAGGATATATTAGCTTTTACACAACTTATAGTGGAGACGTTGACAATAATTACGATTATAAACTATAACTTATATTTTTTATTAATCTTATCCATAAAACTAGAATCATTAATGACTTCAATTAGGCTTAATTATCTAGATAATAACAATGTCAAGCTAACGCCCCACTTTTTGATACGCACCTTTGTGAGCCTGCTTTTCTTGATAATCCTTCACCCATTCAACAAAACCCTCTGCAGGTAATGGAGGCGTAAAGAAATACCCTTGGGCCTGGTCACATTTTAACTTTTGCAAAAACTCCAGTTGTTTTTTTGTTTCTACGCCTTCGGCAATGACAACTAGATTTAAACTGTGAGCTAAGCTAATAACGGAACGAACAATTGCCTGAGCCTCATTGTTATGCAGTAGATCTTTAATAAAGGAGCGGTCTATTTTCACTTTATTAACAGGAAAGCGCCACAAGTAGGCTAAGGAGGAATAGCCTGTTCCAAAGTCATCAATCGAAATACTGACACCACGCCTGGCAAAATGGTGAAGCGCTTGCGAAACAGCATCCGCATCATTCATTACCATGGTTTCTGTAATTTCCACTTCCAAGCCGCCAGGCTCCATTGTCAGTTTTTGTAAAATTCGATCAGTAGTACCCGTAATATCACCATACTTAAATTGAGATGCTGATAAATTAACAGCTACCTGTAATGCCCCCAACTGATTTGCCCCACTCCATTCCTGACACTGTCTACAAGCTTCCTCTAACACCCACTCACCAATATCTGTAATAAGGTTACTCTGCTCTGCAATAGGAATAAATTTGTTCGGAGTAATTAAGCCACGGTTGGAATGCTGCCAACGAACTAGCGCCTCCATTCCTACCACACAAGATGTATTTAAATCTATTTTAGGCTGGTAATAAACGATAAATTCATCGGCCATTAATGCACGCCGCATGTCTTTTTCTAGTGCATTACGTTCTTGTACCCGTCGATTCATCTCATCGTTATACATTCGGTATTGATTACGTCCAAGGTTTTTAGCCTCATACATTGCCATATCAGCATTTTTTAATAACTGATCACAATCATTACCATCATAAGGAAATAAAGTGACGCCAATACTGGCACCAATATGAATAGTGTGGCCTTGGCAGTTCACCGTGCAATTAAGTAAGTCATTCATCCGTTGAGCCATATTTTCCACTTCAACTTCAGAGCGCAACCCACTAGAAATGACTGCAAACTCATCCCCTCCTAATCTAGCAGCAATATCAAACCCACGAATAGAGTTCAATAAAATATCTGCTACTTTTTTCAGTAATTCATCACCCACCATATGCCCCAAGGTATCATTTACATCTTTAAACTTATCTAAATCTATGAAGAATAATGCGACGATACCTTCAAATCGTTCTGCACGATTAATGTTTTTCTTTAACTCATGCTGAAACATCACCCGGTTCGGTAAGTTTGTTAAAAGATCATAAGAGGCCAGATACTGTAAACGTTGCTCTGCCATTTTCCGATCGGTAATATCAGTATGTATACCGACTACCCCGCTATCACTGGTTGCATATTCTCTAAACTCAATAAAACGATCCTGATTTAGCTCAATTAAATGCGCTTGCCCAACTTTATCCCTAGTGAGCATAATACTTTTAATCCAGGTTTCCAAAGGTACATCAACAGATACAACTCCTTCTCGGTACATAATCCGTAAGATATCTTGAAACGAGGCTTGGTCAGGTAACAAGGTTAGGCTATAGAAATTTCTAAAATGTTGGTTACATAAAATAAGGTGGTCTTGTTCATCAAACAGTACAAACCCTTCTGACATACTTTCAATAGCATCACTTAACTGCACTTTGGCTTTTTCAATTTCTTTATTGGTTGATTCTAATAAGTGGGTTTTTTCTGTTAGCGAGTGCATCATACCTGCAATACTATCACTTAAAAACTCAAACTCTGAAACGCCTCTATAACTTGGTTGATTGCCTTTTTTGATAGCACCAATAATGCGATTTATAGGGATTCTTACCTTGTAGCTCAAAAAATAAAACATTAGTCCAGTAATAATTACAATGGTAATCAACGCTATACTAAATGCATAGCGATATACAGGCTGTTCCATTGCTCGTAATGCCTGAGCTTTAGGTTTTAATAGAATAATACGCCACTGCCACGGCTGAAATAATTGAGAGTGAACAATATAGTCTGCTAATTTACCAGTGACAATATTTGGATTGTCTGTTAATAATGAGGTTTCAATAGCGGCTAATGTTGCTTTAGGCAATTCTGTTTTAACGAGCACTTCTTCTGCATTATTATCATAAACGACAACTCCCACATTATTAGCACGTACAAAATCCTCAATAGCCACCATGGTAGATACTTTTTCTAACCTGACTAATTTTTCATTAGTCGCGTTTCCTGTTTGAAATAGTTTATCTACGCTGGTATCGCAAATATACAGTACACTACGGGATAGCCAATTGAGATTTTCTTTAATTTGATGATTAGCTGAATCAGAAATTGAATATGAAGTAAATAAATATAATGCAATGACTACCAAGCTAACAAACACCAAAAAAGGCGTAAAAACACGAAATGCAAAAGAGTTAACCAGTTTCTTTAGCATTATTCATACCTACCGACCATTCGCATTGGCTATACTTATTCCATAATTTACTAATTACCACTGGTTACTTCCATTAATTACCTTGTTTAATACGTGTAAAAACCGGCGGTTTTGTTCGTAATGCCTCAGGCCACACTATTTCTTTTTTTCCTTGTTGCCATTGGATAGTGAGTGGAAACCGTTTTACCTGAACACCTGTTCTATCAACAGCATAGCGTCCAATTAAACTGTATGTATCTAATGTAAATAATGCTTCTCTTACTTTATCTTGGTCAAATGAGTTAGCTCGCTTAACTGCTGCTTCTAAAATTTGCCCCGCCGCAAAAGCAGTAGCCGCATGATAAGATGGAGATATGGTATAAGTAGTCTCGAATTTTTTAGCAAATTCTTGTGCTCCACCTTTAATACTTCCTTGGTCTTTTATTTTCTCCCAAATTGAAACAGCAAAGGTATTTTCAACCTCAGCAGGCCCTAATTTAGTTAAATATTTTGGCAGAGTAGGACCTACTGTTGCCAAATAGCCTCTCGGCTGCCAATTAATTGCCGTTAATGCCTGACGCATCGCTACCGATTCCTTAAAATGTCCTGTCATCATGAGAATCTGTGCTCCAGACTGGCGTGCCGCTGTTGCTAATTGCTGGTAATTGACAGCACCTTTTGTAAATACCTGGTAATACTTGATAGTTAAGCCTAGCCTTGTCGCCCATTCACGGGCACCTAAGCCAACACTTTTTGAGAAACTATCATCAGGACTTACAATTGCTAAATTATCTTCTTCCATTATTAACAACATTTTTAAGAAGCCTAAGGTATAACGACTGGCTGGTGTCCACATACCAAACACATTACTAAAGCCTTGTTGCCAGATTTTATCAGATGCTGCACCAGCAGCTAGCATAGGATAGCCATGACGCTCTGCAACTTCTGACACAGCTAAGGTAATGGCGCTTGAATAAGGACCAAAAATAAAGTCAACGTTATCTTTAGTGATTAACTCTTCGTATAATGCAGGGGCTAAACTTTTCTGGCTTTGATCATTTTTTATAATAATATCGACTTGCCGTCCTAACAGGCCCCCTCGGTCATTGACTTGCTTTTGCCAAAGCCGATAAGCCTTCTGCTGCATATCAGCCATCAACGCATACCGCCCGGTTAAGCCCAGCGATAAGCCAATTTTGACAGACTCTTTAGCAGCCGCCCAACTACTTCCTAACCCTAGCAACAACAACCAGCCTATCACTAAACACAGCCTAGTTATGCTAGGTTGACAGAAAAAAATCACAACGTTTTATCAGTTAAAATTGCAATGAGTTAGTTACAGTATAATTAAGTCGTTATCAGTATGCAGGTGCAATTATCAAGAAGTAACAGTCCAAACAGTTACTAACCTGTCAATCCGTGTAAAAACCAGAGCCTATAAGGCGTTTGGTAGCAATTTTATTATAGAGAAGCGCTTGCCCTAATATTTCATCAAACCACATAAAGCGCTATGTTTTCATTACCAATGGTTATTTAATATATATGGACTTATATGATGTATAAATAGAAGCGTACATCACCGGCATCAGCACTAAATAACCTAATCCCAACGGGATTACAGCAATGATAGCCATTACCAGCATTAAAACGCCATAAATGATAAACGGCAGAATATTGCGTAAACACCCCTTAAAGCTCATCAACATCGCAGGCCATGCGTCAAAGTTATTTAAAATAATAAGTGCTGGAGCGAACCAAACCATCATAATAATAGGTAATAACAATCCCAAAAATAACAGGACAAAAATAAGTCCAATGGCAATGTTAAAATCAGAACTCCCACTAGCGCCTGGCGTCATACTAAAGCCAAAAACCATGGCTACTAGAAATAAAACTGCAAAAACAATCACTGAAAAAACCAGACTTAACACGGCGACTAATACCAGCTTACCAAGATTGCGCTGAAACCCTTCAAAAATATCAGCCACTTCCATCCCTTGCCCAGTATCGAGTTTATAACTGGCATAAATAAAACCTGCAGTAAAAATAGGCGCCACAAACCCTGACACCAAGTTAACAATAGGGATAAGAGCCAATATAAAGATAATGACCCAATAAACAATAGTTGCCAAAATCCACAAGCCCGGTTTATTACCAAATAGCTTAAAAGCATCACTAATCCAGCTAACACTTGAGCCTGCACTTTGTTTAGTGGGTTCATGCCAGTGCAAGTCGGCTGAGTGATCACCAACCACATCAGCTTCAGGGCTTTTGTAAGGGTTTGTATTAGTCATTTATCATCCTCAAAATTATTCTCAGGTTTCCTCACCCTGCTGGCTAATGACAAACCAGCCCAATTGGCAGTCTATCTACACAGTATAGCTAGCCTGCTCAAAATATTCGTGAAGAGTAACTCTCAGCCAAGCCAGCCGCTGTCGCAACTTATTAAGGCAGTTTGTACAGCCTTACACGCTTCAAGTCGTCTTGTGCAAGCACCCGTCAGCTTGAGCAGAGACCATAAACAATTATTAGAGGTACCCTTAAAGCTCATCTACAGTAAGTTAATATGCTGTAGCACTGCACGTGTTGTACTGATATAGCTTTATTTCAGCTGCAACCACAGAATATTAACCCCCAATAAGACGGTTGTGTTACAATCAGCGAGTTTATCTTTATAAGATTCAGGTAGATCATGCAGCGACTGGATTCACAAATAGTCATCGAAACCCCAGAGGGGATTTCTCTACCACTTACCCCGGCAGGCCCTGGAGTAAGAATCTTGGCATTTTTAATCGATGCCATCATTCGCTATGCTATCGTATTTGCAGTGTTTTTCGTTTTACAATTTTTTGGTGATATTGGTAGCGGTATTGGCTTGATTGCAATGTTTTTGTTTGAATGGTTTTATCCCGTTTTTTTTGACGTCTTTCGTCATGGTGTCACGCCGGGTAAAAAATCTTTTAATTTACGAGTCATTCATGATGATGGTACTCCTATCTGTTTTTCCAGTTCAGTAGTCCGTAATCTACTGCGCGTCGCTGACTTTTTACCTTCTTTTTATATATTAGGCGTACTCTGTATGATGAGTAATCGTCGGTTTCAGCGTTTAGGTGATTTAGCCGCAGGCACGCTGGTGGTATACGACAGTCCCTCTGTACAGTTTGCAGAAAGTCGAATTGAAGGTAGTCAATCTTTTCCAGTACCTTTAAACTGGCAGCAGCAACAAGCAATTATTCAATTCTCTGAACGTTGTAATACTTTGTCCGAAGCCCGCCAACAAGAGCTAGCTAACTTACTGACCCCTGTCACTCAGGATAGGGATCAAGCGGCTGTAAATACCCTACTAAGAGTTGCCAATGGAATCCTTGGGCGTCAATGAAGCAAGAAACTTTTGAAAACCGTTATCAGCATGATTGGCAAGCATTTGAAGCACTGCTTGAACAACTGGAAAAACGCCAGTCACCTTCTGTAGTCCAGTTTGCCACCCACTATCGACGTATTTGCCATTATTTAGCATTAGCCAAAGCCCGAACCTACAGTCCCCAGCTACAAGCACAACTGGAAAGTATGGTATTGCGTGGCCATCAACAGTTGTATAATCGCAAAACACAATTTCTTTATAACAGTCTTCAATTTATTGTGCTCAAGTTTCCAGCATTGTTACGAGAAAACTGGCGCTTTTTCTGGTTAGCAACCGCACTCTTTTATCTGCCAGGCTTGGTTATCTTTTTAGCAATCCAGTGGGATCCTAATCTGGTTTATACCATCATGAACCCACACCAGGTAACTGAATACGAAAGTATGTACGACCCTGCCCTGCGCCATTTAGGCCGAGAAAGACAGTCAGATACTGATATATTTATGTTTGGTTTTTATATCTGGAATAATGTAGGTATTGCCTTTAAAACGTTTGCAGGCGGGATTTTATTTACCATCGGCAGTCTGTTTTTTCTACTCTTTAATGGGCTGTTCTTTGGTGCCTTTGCCAGCCATATTGTTAATGTGGGCTACCAAAGTACATTCTTTCCTTTTGTCGTAGGTCATGGGGCTTTTGAATTAACAGCGATTACCATTGCCGGAGCAGCAGGGATAAAGATGGGCTATAGCCTGTTAGCACCAGGTAATTTGTCTCGCTTAGATGCATTAAAGCAAAGCACGAAAGTCGCTGTACAACTACTCTTAGGCGCCGCTTTTTTGCTGATTATTGCTGCCTTTGTTGAAGCATTTTGGTCCTCTTCAACCTTACTGACACCGACCATTAAATACACTATCGGTGGATTATTTTGGCTGCTCGTTGCTGGCTACCTAACCCAAGGGGGTAAAGGTTATGCAACTTGAACGTATTGCTTTTACTGCTCGCCCACGCCAACCTTGGGAGGCAGCTGATTTAGGGTTTCAATTTACACGACAACTGTACTGGCAACTAGTCAAACTTTGTTTATTGATCACCCTGCCTATTTACTTGCTACTTGAAGCAATCTGGCCTAATACCGGTATTAACAGTTTGATTATCTGGTGGTTTAAACCAATTTGGGAAAGGGTTATTCTGGTTGTACTTAGCCAGGCCGTTTTTCAATCTACACCAACAACCCGCCAGGTATTAAAAGGGTTTAAAACCATTGCTTGGCGCCAGGCATTTGCCGCGCTTACCTGGCGACGGTTGTCACCTTCTCGCTCATTTAACTTACCCGTTATTCAGCTGGAAGAATTAAAAGGGAAGCTGTATCAGTCTCGCTTGTCTATTTTACATCGCGGTAATACGTCACCAGCCTTCTGGCTAACGATCCTTGGAGTACATCTAGAGTCACTTATTTCCTTAAGTGCCTTTATGATAGTGATCTATCTACTTCCAAACGTCAGTGAGCTTGATGAAATCATTGGTTTACTTGATATGACTTGGCTTGGCAGTATGCTTTATTACTTCAGCATGCTGCTGGTAGCGCCTTTTTATGTGGCTAGTGGTTTTTTTCTTTACCTCAACCGTCGCATCATTTTAGAAGGTTGGGACATTGAGTTAATTTTTCGTCAAATGGCCACTGGCTTTAAGCGGCCAACAACCTCCCTGAATAAAGCTGCTTCCTTGATATTCATTTCAGGTTTGATATTCAGCAGCTTAAACCCAACTCAAGCCGTCTATGCAGAAACGGCTCAAACCCCGGAAGCTGCAAAAACCGCTATTGAAGAGGTTTTAAATGGAGAAGATTTTCATCAGTTTGAAAAAACCAAATTTCCTAAATTAAATATCGACTGGAGTTGGTTATTTGACGATGTGGAGCTCGATGAAGATAAAGCACCAGGCTTTTTAGCCGATTTAGCAGCAAGTATTGCCCCTTTTCTTGAGGTGATTTTATGGAGTATTGTTATTGCTCTTATCCTATTAGTTACTTTTCGCTACCGCCATTGGTTATTGGCACTGGCAAAGCCAATTGACAAAATAAAAACTAAGCCCGATAGCCAGCCCACTACTCTGTTTGGCTTAGATGTAAGCGCTGAGTCACTTCCACAAGATATTCCTACCTCAGTAATGAAATTATGGAACAACCAACAACACCGAGAAGCAGTTGGTTTACTATATCGTGCTTTACTTAGCCAACTCATTAATGACTATCAAATACCGATTACTAAAGGAGATACCGAGGGCGACTGCATTCATAAAACCAGGCCTTTAGCAAACACAACGCTCAGCGGATACTTACAAGAGCTCACTAACGTATGGCTACAACTGGCGTATGCCCATCAGCTTCCTACTGAGTCTACAGTTAACGCATTATGTCAACGTTGGCAGCAACTAAATACAGGAGTCGTTAATGGCTAGGTCAACACAAATTATACTGGCCATTATTTTATTCCTGCTGGTTGCCGTAGCTGGCTGGTTATATAGCCATATTGAATGGCAAGAGCGTAATATTGACCTGGGCTATTCAAAAGCAGCCAAACAGAACCACTACTTAGCACTGCAACAGTTCCTGGCAAAGCAGGATATAGTAGCAACCGTTAAACAAGGGTTAGCAGGCGTTGATCAGGTATCAGGTTATGGCACTGTTATTCTTTCTCAGGCTTACGGGTCATTAGATACACAACGAGCTGAGCGTTTATTAAAATGGGTTGAAGCCGGTGGCCATTTAATTATGGAAGCACATAACCCGTTTATTCATAACTTAACCGATAAAACAGACATCATTTTCAACCAATTCAATGTCACCGTTATTGAAGATGAAGCTGTGGATGTAGATCTCGAAGAACGACTACAGTCTTTAACTGCAACGTTAGATCAAGGCACAGAAAAACCCAGAAAAAACTGTCATGGTTACAGCTTATTAGGCGAAATAAAAATTAAAGGTCGCACCAAGCCACTCACAATCGACTTTTCTAACGACCAGCGGTTAAGTGCCCCACTGGATGATGCCTATGGCTGGGTTGCTGATGAGTCTACTGATAATTTTGTGAGGATGGTGCAATTTCAACATGGAGATGGCTTAATTAGCTTCATGGGTAGCCTGAAGCTATGGCGTAACCCTTATATCAGCTGTGAAGATAATGCCTTTTTACTCACTCAGTTGATTGATCCGAAAGGCAATTTAACGCTGTTTAAAAATCAAGAGAGTGACTCGTTATTTGCCAAACTGTGGCAGTGGGCACCCTATTTTATTATTGGCTTTATTTTATGGTTGATGGCTTGGCTATGGAGTAAAGGCGTTCGATTTGGCCCTATCAAACACTATCAACCCTACGAAATAAGACAAATTATTGAGCATATTGAAGCTGCCAGTAGGCTGTGCTGGCAACAGCAACAGATTGAAGAGCAAGTGAACAGTTTAAGAAAAACGATCCTCTTCCAATGGGCAGAAAAACACCCAGGCTTTAAGCAGTTGAATCAATCAGAACAAATTAAGCGTATCGCAAAAGACTCACATTTAGCCTATGCCTTGATAGAGCACAGCTTATTTTCTCCAGTCACTCGTAAAGAAGTTGAATTTACCCAACTGTTAAAAGGGTTACAACAAATTAGGAACGGTTTATGACTCAAACACCTAACGCTACACTGGAACAAACCAAAGCCTATGAGCTAACCCAACAAATTCAACAGCAACTGAATAAGGTTGTTATTGGCCAGCCTGAGGTTATTAATCAAGTCTTAATTGGGCTGTTAGCAGGCGGCCATATTTTAATTGAAGGGGTTCCAGGTTTAGGAAAAACATTATTAGTGCGCTCATTAGCCAAAACCTTTAATGGTCATTTTAGTCGAATTCAATTCACTCCCGATTTAATGCCCACCGATATTACTGGCCATGCGCTGTTTAATATGCAATCCAGAGAATTTGAAATTCGCAAAGGCCCCGTATTTACCAATTTATTATTAGCAGACGAAATCAACCGAGCCCCAGCAAAAACTCAAGCCGCTTTACTTGAGGTGATGCAAGAAAAACAAGTAACTATTGAAGGAGACTCATTTGCTGTATCAGCACCTTTTATGGTGCTGGCCACTCAAAATCCTATTGAACAAGAAGGTACTTATCCACTACCTGAAGCTGAGCTTGACCGGTTTATGATGAAGGTATTTATTAATTATCCTGCTGCCGACCAAGAGCTGGCAATGGTGACGCAGTTATCGGCCCCTTCTAAAGAAGACTACCTCGCACAAGTCAAGCCTATCTTATCAGCACAAGCAGTGATTAACCTGCAACAAATGACTAACCAAGTCACCACAGATACTAGCGTATTGGATTATGCAGTACGTATCGTTCGTACTACCCGTGACTGGCCAGGTATTGCAAGAGGAGCTGGGCCAAGAGCCAGTTTATTTATTGTTCAGGCAGCAAAAGCCAATGCACTATTAAATGGTAGAAACTTTATTACTCCAGATGACATCAAAACCCTGGCACTGCCTATTCTTCGCCACCGAGTATTACTAAGTGCTGATCGTGAGTTAGAAGGGGTGACCGCAGACCAAGCCCTACAAGAATTACTTGTGCAAGTGGATGCACCGCGACAATGAGACAGTTTAAGCCTAGCCAGCCATTACTGTATATACTCGCCTTATTCACTGGCCTAGGCCTGATCCAGGCCTTTATCCAACAGTTGTGGCCTAATGTTTTACCTTGGTTTTCCCAGCTATTACTGGCTGGGTTATTAATCATTAGCCTATTAGCTTTGGCTGATTTGATATTATCTAAACAAGCTTCACCCCTCACAATTACCCGACAACTACCTCATAATTTAGCCCTTTCTAACTCAGTCCAAGTGGCAATTCAGGTACATCACCAGCTACCTCTGCGCCAACAAATCGAACTCTATGACCATGTACCTAATCAGTTTAATTTTAAAGGGTTACCACTAACCCTTGAATTACAGCCAGGTAAATTTTCCATTGGCCATTATGACATTACCCCTCATCAACGAGGGCCAGCCCTGTTTACTCAGGTAGAAGTTAGAGTTCGCTCACAGCTAGGTCTATGGGCTATGCAGTTTATTTACCCTGTTACTACAGAGGTTAAGGTTTATCCAAACTTTGCCACGGTGACAGGCTATAACCTGCTGGCTAACAGCCACCATACTTCTCAGTTGGGTATTCGTAAACAACAGCGCCGTGGCGAAGGTATGGACTTTCATCAGTTGCGAGAATATCGACCTGGAGATCCATTACGCCAAGTAGATTGGAAAGCTACTGCACGACGTCTGTCGCTTATTTCAAAAGAGTATCAGGATGAGCGCGACCAACAAATATTGATTTTGCTGGACAGTGGTAAGCGAATGCGCATTCAGGATGGCCAGCTGACCCACTTTGATCATGCATTAAATTCCCTGTTATTGCTTGCTTTAGTCGCACTTAAACAAGGGGATATGGTAGGCATGATGAGTTTTGGTCAGAATAACCGCTGGGTACCAGGGATTAAAGGCACTGGCAATATTCATATGCTGCTTAATAATTTTTATGATTTATATCCCGATGCACAACCAACCGACTATATTGCAGCTGCCGAAGACTTAATGACCAGGCAGCGTAAACGTGCATTAGTGGTATTAGTCACCAACCTGCGTGATGAAGATACAGAAGATTTAATAGCCGCCATTAAATTATTACGGCGAAAACATTTAGTATTATTAGTTAACTTACAAGAGACCGCTATACAACAGGTTAGCCACCAGCCAATCAGTGATTTCCCTGCTGCTTTACGATATTTAGGTGCATTTCAGTATTTAACTGAACGCAGCTCTACCGTAGATAAATTAGTAGCAGAAGGGGCGTTAATTCTTGATTGCACACCACAAGAAATGATGGCTCGGTTAGTGAACCGTTATCTAGATATTAAGCGCAGCGGTCGTCTGTGATGGTTTAGGGCAAGTAGTGTTAAGGGGCTGATATACTTTTGATTGATCAATAAATTGTGATCTAATGTTATATCCCCTCTTGCTTAATTTGCTCTAATGCCTGACGTAGCAAAAAGCGAAGCTCCAATGGTGTTTTTTTACTGGCTACCAGCCACAACTCTTTCGATAGGGCTTCAACGGTGAATAGCTTTTCAAACATATTGAGGGAAAGCCACTGTAATGACCATTTTGTAAGCGTAATTACAAAGGGGGAAAGTCCTGTGTAATCAGTAAGAGTTTTTCTTCAGCTAGGGCCTCAGTCGTTACCATAAACCCAAGAAATACAACCAACACCCAATATTTTATTAGTTTTAACCTCTTCATCTTGTTGGCTTTGACTTACCTGTTCCCAGCATTACTACAGAACCATTTCTTGCTTTAACACAATTTCGCCCTGCCTGTTTAGCTTGATATAAAGCTTGGTCAGCTTCCCTTAATAGATCAACATGACTCATACTCACTAAAGGTAAAGCACTGGCAACACCTGCACTAATGGTTACCCGATCACCTGTCGAAGCAAACTCATGTTGAATATGCAAATTTTCAACGCCTTCCCTCATGGCTTCAGCCACTTTTAAGGCGCCTGCTTTATCCGTTCCTGGCAATATCACGACAAACTCCTCACCACCATAGCGTGCAATAGCATCTGTTTCACGTACAGTTAATGCATTGAGGGCCTTAGCTACCAACCGAATACACTGGTCTCCTGCCTGATGGCCATAATGGTCGTTGTATCGTTTAAAATAATCGATATCGATCATAATAACCGCTAAATTCTGTTGGTGGCGAATAGCCCGCTTCCACTCCTGTTTAAACACTTCATCAAAATAACGACGATTACTTAACTCAGTTAATGGATCGATCAATGACAAGCGTCGTAACTCTGTTTCAGCTTGCTTACGCGTTATAATTTCTGCCTCAAGCTTTTTATTGGTTTCTGCAATTGCAGCCGCATAGCTATTAGCCTCAAGATTCCGTAGCCTTAATTTACGCAGCGCTAACGTTATACAAATAAGGCAAAGAATTAAAATACTACTGATAAGAATAAATGACTGCCTGAGCATGCTATTGGTAAGTAACATATGGGTTTCTATTGGAATAGTCACTTCTAAAACCCCTCTGACTTCTCCTACCTGCCAATTATGTTTGGGGCTATCAGGATGGGTATTATGGCAACTAATACAACCTGAGCGCATTACATCTGCTGTGGCATAACGTAAAGATGCTCGACCGTCAACATCTTCAAAACGGTAATAGGGTTGATTGGGATTTTTCTCTAGAAGCGCCCAAGCCGTATTGGCAAAATTGTCATTTAACCCTCCCGTTATTTCACGCCAGGGAAAAGGATATTTACTATAAAGCCGACTTTTTACACCACTTTGCTTTCCACCCAGGCGGTTACCTAATAGCATACTTAAGGTTGCAGGAAGTGGGATAGCCCCCTTTTTTGTTTTATAGTCATGACTGACTTCAATGCCATGAGACTTGGCTGTTATCACTACTTCTGAAGTATATAAAGTACGAAACTCCGCAAGGGCTTGGGAATAAGACTGGGCATTATCCAAAGCAGTAGACTGGATTTGTTTATTTGCCAGTCGTTCTAGATGCCACAAAATAATAATTGTCGCTAGAGTAAAAGCAATAATTAAAACCATTAAAGTATGGTTAATAAAGAAATTTATACCGGCTTCTAAGGAGCTACTCAGGCGTCGTTTCATCAAAAGCTATCCTACATCTCTAAATAGCAGCTTTATCGTAAACTGTAGTATATCCCTCCCCTGTTTCGCGAATCAAATTAGTCACTATGATTAAAATGCAACTAAATCATAGGTGACTAAAAATCGATTGACCCGCTCACTGTTTTCAAAGCCCTTATGATTGGCAAAATACCAGCCAAAACCAAACCCTTCGAACAACCCTGTCTGGATAGTATATGCCAGATAGCCTCCTAACTCGGTTGCAACATTTTTCTCATCATTTTCAATCAATAACATTTCATCAGGGCGAGAACCACGAGCATAGTGCATACTTAAGGTTAAGCCAGGTAAAGCTACCCCCTCAAAGTCATAGTCAAACCCCAGTACCCAGGCTCCTTCATTTTTATGATTAAAGTTTTTGTGCAATGCCAGAGTTGAGTTAAAGGTACCTTCATCATCATAGAAATAACCACCCGCCCAATCAGCATCATAGGTTTTGTTATAGCCCAAATAAAGCTTGCCATGTCGGGTATTTAAAGCACCAGTTAAATTAACATAACGACTTTGATAGTCTTCATAACGCACATAGGTGAACATTTGGGCATTGTTAAAAGATAGCCAATCATAATAACCAAAACCATTTTTACCTTGGGCTTGTCCATACCGGGCATCTAATGATAGTGCCACTTTGCTGTTAAGCTCAGTGATATAAAACAGTTTAGCAAAATACTTCCTAATTATCATCATGCCTAAGCTATATTTAGTAGCTTACCTGGTAGCGGAGGTGTTCTCAGCGCTACAAATGCT